>CAYILU010000007.1:14019-16364 GCA_964364235.1 uncultured bacterium
CCGGCGCCGGCGGGGATTTTTCCCGGATCGGGGATGTCCTCCGGGAGCACCGGCAAAGCTGGGATTCCGTCCTTCGGACCAACTTCCTGGGGCCCTGGGAGGCCATCTCCCTCCTCAGGGAGATCATGGGGAAACAGCCCGGGGGCGGGACGATCGTCAATGTCTCCACCCATTACGCCGACCACCCGTACCTCTTCCGCACCATCTACACCGTCTCCAAGATCCTGCTCAAGGGGTTGACCCTCGCCCTGAAAACGCGTCTCGCGTCCGGGAACATCCGGATCGCCGACATCGCCCCAAGCCTCATCGCCGGTCCGAGGATGGACTGGGTGATGCGCAACTACGCGGGCAAGCTCGCGGACCAGTTCGGCGGGATACGGGATCTGCGGAGCGCCGAGGTTACTTCCCTGCGGGAATCCTTCGTCCGCTGTTTCGACCGCTCGCTTTCCCGCCCCGAACGGGATTCCGCATCCAAATCGTTTCTTAAAGCCGTGAGGGAGAGCAGCCTCCCGAAGGGGGGGCGAGGGGAGCTGGAATCGTGGTACGCGCGAATCCAGGAATGGTTCGGCGCCACGGTTCCGGAGGATCCCCCGACGAACGAGCAGGTGGCCGACGCGGTGCTCTTCGCAGCCAAGAACGCCGGATTTCTCGAGGACCGGTTTATCGGCGTCTCGACGCTCGGCACCTTCTCTTCCTTCCCCCCGGTTTCCCTCTCGAGGAAGGAACCCGTCTCCGGGGAGCCGTTCGTCCTCCTCTCCTCGGGCACCGGGGCGGACCCTGCAGCGGGTCTCCTGGAAGCGCTGCGCGCGAGCGGCGCGTCCGTCACTTCCGTGGTCGAACGGGCCGCCTCTCCCGGCCGGGTGGAGATCGGAAGGCCGGCCCCGGCGGGGACGGGCGCCCTCGCCCGCCGGCCGCACGAAAAGATGGAACGCGAGCTCGACCTTTCCGATCCGAGGGTCCTCGAGCCGTGGCTGGACAACTCCCTTCTCGGCGGCTCGCCACCCGCGGGTGCGATCCTGTGCCTGGGTACTTCGACCGCCGGCAAGCCGATCCTGGATTTCGGCGTCGAGGAAAAGGAGGAGTTTCTCGTCCACCTGGGCAAGTCCCTGAACGCGTTTGCCGAGTCCGCACGGGCGGTCCGGGAGCGGGGACACGTGATCGTCATCGTTCCCCCGGGCGACTCCGAGGAGGGGCACCTCATTCGGGTTGCAGCGCGCCAGATGGTCCGGACCTGTCTCGCGGAGCAGCACTTCCTTCCCTCCGGGAAAAAGGTTCGGGTGAGCCTGCTGTCCGCGCCGGGGAGGCAGGGGGAACGGGAGCTCCCCCGCCGCGTGATCGACATCCTCGCCGGGCAATCGGCGCCGGAGGTCGAACCCGTGCCGGCCGGTCCCGTCCGGCCTTAAGCGGCATTCCGGAGACATTCCATCCGTTCCATGCGGTACACTCTTCGTGGAGGAACACCCGGGAACGTGAACCGTTGAAAAAAAAGGGATCTCCCGGCGGACGGGGTGCGCATTGACGGAGCTGGTGCTGGCCCGGGCCCAGATGGCGATGCTCTTCGCCTTCCATATCGTGTTCGCGGTGGCGGGGATGGGGATGCCCGTCCTCATGGTGATCGCCGAAGGGGCTCACCGGCGGACCGGGGAGCCCGTCTTCCTCGAGCTCGCCAGGCGCTGGGCGCGGGGGACCGCCGTGCTGTTCGCGGTCGGCGCGGTTTCCGGAACCGTCCTCTCCTTCGAGCTCGGGCTTCTGTGGCCCCGCTTCATGGCGTTCTCCGGCGGGATCATCGGCCTCCCGTTCGCGCTCGAGGGATTCGCCTTTTTCGCGGAGGCGATCTTCCTGGGCATCTACCTTTACGGGTGGGGCCGCGTATCTCCCGTGGCGCACTTCCTGTCGGGGATCGGCGTTGCGCTCGGTGGCGTCCTATCGGGCATCCTCGTGGTATCCGCCAACGCCTGGATGAACAGCCCGGCGGGGTTCCTCCTCGTGGACGGGAAGCCGACCGCCATCGACCCGGTCGCCGCCATGTTGAACCCGGCCTGGGCGACGGAAGCCGTTCACATGACCCTCGCGGCGTTCGCGGCCTCCGGCTTCGCGGTGGCCGGCATCCATGCGTGGAAGCTCCTTCGGGACAACGGGAACCTCTTCCACCGGCACGCCCTTTCCATCGCCCTCGCGGTGGGCGGGACGGCCGCGGTCCTTCTCCCGGTCAGCGGAGATTTCTCCGCGCGGTTTGTCGCGCGTGACCAGCCGGCAAAGTTCGCGGCGATGGAGGGGCAGTTCCGCACCGAGCGCGGCGCCCCCCTGCGCATCGGCGGGATTCCGGACCCGGACAAGGGGACCAC
>CAYILU010000007.1:16464-19504 GCA_964364235.1 uncultured bacterium
GAGCTCGGCCGCCAGCCCTGGGCCATCCGCGGGGTGATGCGCACCGCGGACGCGGTCACCCCGCTCGGGGGCCTCGCGATCCCGTTCGCGTTGTTTTCCGCCCTCTACCTCTCACTGGCCGTCTCGGCTGCCTGGCTCCTCCGCAGGGAAGTCGCGCAAAGCCCCTCCTTCCCCCTCGGGGAATGCGCAAACACCGCCGGCGAAACGCAGGAGCGATAATTGGCCGACCTCTCCATCCTGGCAGCCGGCTGCATCCTGGCATCACTCATCCTGTACACCCTGCTCGGGGGCGCCGATTTCGGGGGAGGCGTCTGGGACCTCCTGGCCCGCGGCTCTCGCGCGAATGCACAGAAACGCCTGGTCGCCCACGCGATCGCCCCGGTCTGGGAAACGAGCCATATATGGGTCATCATCGCCGTTGTGCTCCTCTTCACCGGCTTCCCCGAGGCGTATTCGCTCATTTCCACCGCGCTGTTCGTCCCGGTCACGCTGATGCTTTTCGGGATCGTACTGCGCGGCGGCGCGTTCGCGTTCCACTCCCACCACCTTCACGACGAGGAGGGCGGGAGCCGCTGGGGGTCGGTCTTCGCCGGGGCCAGCCTGGTCACCCCGTTGCTCCTCGGCGCCATCATCGGGGCGGTCTCCTCCGGGGGCATCCGGGCGCAGTCCGCGGGCTCCGTCGGCTCCTCCTTCGCGTGGCTCGCCCCTTTCCCGCTTTCGGTGGGACTTCTCACCCTGGCGATCTTCTCCCACCTCGCGGCGGTCTACCTGATCTTCGAAACGGGTGACCACTTACTTCGAGAGGATTTCCGGATTCGGGGTTTGTGGTCCTCGGTCGCCGTGGCCGGTCTCCTGGTCCTCGTCCCTCTCCTCGCCAGGGGCGGCGGGCCCGATTTCTACCAGGCGCTGATGGGCAGCGAATGGTCGGCGGGGCTCGTGTTCCTGACCGCGACGGCGGCGCTTGGCGCCCACGTGTCGCTCCTGCTGCGGAACTATCCCCTCGCCCGGGTCTGCGCCGCGGCCCAGGCCGTGTTCGTCCTCTCGGGTTGGGGAGCCGCCCAGTACCCTTTCCTCGTCCGCCCGGACCTCACCATCCCGGCCGCGGCCTCCCCTTCCGCCACGCTTCGCCTGGTCCTGATCGCCCTCGGGGCGGGCGCGCTCTTCCTGTTCCCGGCCATCTTCGTGCTATTCCGGGTATTCAAGAAGGACGTCCTCTCCGGGCGGTCCCTGAAGTCCTGATCGGCGCCGCAGCCCATCAGCCGCGGTAGAGAACTACCAGCCGGTCGACCTCCGCTTGAACGGCATCCCGCAACTCGTTCGGGGCTATCACCGCGGCGTCCCTTCCCTGCTGGAGGACGAGGCCCAGGACTTCGAGGAAGGAGATCTCCGGGATCTCCAGCACGACCGACCCGTCCAGCTCGAACTGGAGACGCTGGCCCGGGTGCAGCGTCAGCTTCGATGCCAAGGCAGACTTGCGCGGCCGGAACCGGATCCGCGCATCCCGGACCGGACCGCCACGGAAGGCCCCGCCCCCGCGACGCAGGAACGCTTCCACTCCGGATGCGCCCTTCCGCGGAAGGAAGTGCCGCCCCGTCACTTCAACCCCCCGGATGCGCTGCAACGGGTAAAGTCCGATCCCCTTTCGCCTCACGGAAACCCCCACGAGGTACCAGTTCCCCAGGGAGAAGTGGAGCCTCAACGGCTCGATCTCCCGCTCGGGGGCCTCGACACCGTCGGCGGACTGGAAACGGACCAGGACCAGCCTCCGTTGGGTAATTGCGCGGAGGAGGTCGAAGAAGATCTTGGCCGGCGTCTCCATCCCACGGGTGATATCGATGGAAACGGCCTCCCGGATCTTCTCCATAAGGGGGGCCTTGAAGAAGTCGGAAAGCCGCGCGGAGATCCCCTCCAGTTCTTCCTTCAACGGGGGGCGGATCTCCTCGAAAAGCCCCCTGGCGATCAGCAGCGCGATCAGCTCTTCCTTCCGGAAGAAGGACGACGGGAGGTAGAACCCGGGGTCGTCGTAGGCGTAGCCCTTCTCGCCGGGGACGGTTCTCAAGGGCGCCTGAAGGCCGTCGCGCAGGAACTCGATGTCCCGCTGGGCGGTCCGGAGGGAAACCTTGAACTGCGCGGCCAGGGTCCCGGAGCCGGGATGACGCCCCGCCCGTACCTGTTCGTCGAACCAAAGTATCCGCTCCATCGACATGGCTATCGACCCCCCTGGACGCTGCACTAACCATTCCCCAGATATGCCGACTGTACCCCGGGATCATTCCGCAGGTCCTCCGTGCCTCCCTGCAAGACGATATTCCCGGCCTCAAGGACGTACGCACGGCGCGAGACGGAAAGCGCCATCGAGGCGTTCTGCTCCACCAGGAGGATCGTGGCGCCTGCCCGGTTCACCTCCGTTATCATGCGGAAGATCTCCTCCACCAGCAAGGGGGAAAGCCCCATCGAGGGCTCGTCCAGAAGCATGAGGGAGGGGTTCGCCACCAGGGCGCGCCCGATCGCGAGCATCTGCTGCTCCCCCCCCGAGAGCGTACCGGCAAGCTGTCCGGCCCGCTCCGCAAGCCGGGGGAACAGGGAGAACACCCGGTCCATGCTCTCGTCGACTCCCCTTCCCGGCCGGCGCGTGTAAGCGCCCAATTCCAGGTTTTCCCGCACGCTCATGTTCGAAAAAACTCCGCGCCCTTCCGGAACGTGGGCGACGCCCAGCCGGGCGATCTTGTGCGGCGGAAGGCCGGCGATGTCCCTCCCCTTGAACAGGATCTTCCCCGAACGCGGGGCGAGGATGCCGGAAACGGCTCGAAGCGCGGTGGTCTTCCCCGCCCCGTTGGCCCCGATCAACGAAACGATCTCCCCCTCCCCGACCTGGAGGGAAACCCCTTTAAGCGCGTGAAGATTGCCGTAATATACGTTTATGTTTTCAATAATCAGCATGGTTATCTAACCTTTTTCTTCACCTTTTTTCTCTCCGGCCGACCGACGTCCCAGGTACGCCTCGATCACCCGCGGGTCCTTACGGATCTCCGAGGGAGAC
>CAYILU010000008.1:0-17738 GCA_964364235.1 uncultured bacterium
GAGCCCGGGAGGAAATTCCGAATCCTGTTCATCGCGCTATCCCCCGACCGGGAAGTGCTCTACCGACGCATCGATGCACGCGTCGACGGGATGTTCCTGGACGGGTTGGTCGAGGAGGTGCGAGGACTCCTCTCGAAAGGCTACGGGCCGGACCTGAAGCCGATGAAGTCGCTGGGCTACCGGCACGTCCTTTACCATCTCTCCGGGGTCTTCCCCCTGTCACGGACAATCGCGGAAACGAAGCGGGACACCCGCCGCTACGCGAAGCGCCAGGCCACCTGGCTCTCCCGGGAGACGGAAGCGGTCCGGGTCGAGGCGGAAAACGCCGCGGTAACGGCGGCCGCGCTGGCCAAAAAGTTCTTGTTTTAACCGGCAGGTTCGCCTAAATTAAGAATTTACCCGGAAAAGGAGCACGGATGATCCTCCAGTATCTCGATTTCGAGAAGCCGATCGTCGACCTCGAGAACCGCCTCGAGCAGATGCGCCGGGTCGACGATGGCACCGACAAGAATCTCCGCGAGGAGATCGCGAAGCTCGACAAGAGGATCGGCAAGATCCGCAAGGAGGTCTTCTCCAACCTCACCCGCTGGCAGATCACCCAGCTTGCTCGCCATCCGAATCGGCCATATATGCTCGATTATGTGAACCTTTGCTTTAAGAACTTCCTGGAGATCCACGGCGACCGCGCCTTCCGGGACGACCCCCCGGTCGTCTGCGGGTTCGGCGAGCTGGAAGGCGAGAAGGTCCTGATCATCGGTCAGCAGAAGGGGAGAAACACCACGGAGAAGATCGCCCGCAACTTCGGGATGGCCAACCCGGAGGGGTACCGCAAGGCGCTCCGGGTGATGAAGCTCGCGGAGAAGTTCGGCCTCCCCGTCGTCACGTTCATCGACACCCCGGGGGCCTTCCCCGGGATCGGCGCGGAAGAGCGCGGGCAGTCCGAGGCGATCGCGCGGAACCTCTTCGAGATGGCGCACCTTAAGACCCCCATCGTCGTCGTCGTCATCGGCGAGGGGGGGAGCGGCGGCGCGCTGGCGCTCGGGGTGGGGGACGAGATCCTGATGATGGAGTACGCGATCTACTCCGTCATTTCCCCGGAAGGGTGCGCCTCGATCCTGTGGCGCGACACCGCCCAGGCGGAGACCGCCGCGGAGATGATGAAGATCACCGCCCCCGACCTGAAGAAGTTCGGCGTCGCGGACCGGATCATCCCCGAACCCCTGGGGGGCGCCCACCGGGACCACAAGGCGGCCGCCGACGCGGTGAAGGCCTCCATCGTGGAGTCGCTTTCCACGCTGCGCCCCCTCCCCATCCCCCAGCTCCTCGAGCGGCGGTACAACAAGTTCCGCGAAATCGGGGTGATCAAGCGGAAGGCGGGTGGCGGCGTGTGACGAAGGACCGCCTCCAGGAGCTGCGCGAGGAAATCGATGCCCTGGACGATCAGATCCTCTCCCTCCTGAACCGCCGGGCCCAGGCGGTGATCGATGTGGGGAAGATCAAGTCGGACCAGAAGCTGCGGTTCTACGTCCCCGAGCGCGAGGTCGAAATCCTGCGGCGCATCACCGCGGCGAACACGGGCCCCTTCCCCGGCGACGCGCTCAAGTCGATCTACCGGGAGATCATCTCCGCCTCCCTTGCCCTGGAGAAGCCCCTCTCCGTGGCTTTCCTCGGTCCCAAGGCGACCTTTACCCACCTGGCCTGCCTCAAGCACTTCGGGGAGAGCGCGGACTACGTCCCGCAGATCAACGTCTCCGAAGTCTTCGAGGCGGTTGAGCGCGGGGTCGCCGATTTCGGCGTCGTGCCCATCGAGAATTCGAGCGAGGGGATCGTCAGCAACACGCTGGACATGTTCGTCGACCACAACCTCCTCATCTGCGGGGAGATCCTGGTCGAGGTGGCCCACGACCTCCTCTCGGTCACGGGCGACATCGAGCACGTGAGGAAGGTCTACTCCCACCCGCACGCCATCGCGCAGTGCCGGGGATGGCTCGAGCGGAACATGCGCGGCATCCCGGTCTTCGACGTGGAGAGCACCGCGCGGGCGGCGGAGCTGGCCGCCGACGACCCGTCCGCGGCGGCGATCGCGGGGGAGGCGGCCGCCAAGATCTACGGTCTTTCGGCGATCCGGAAACGGGTCCAGGACAACACGAACAACTTCACACGGTTCATCATCATCGGAAAGATCGCCCCGAAACGA
Source organism: uncultured bacterium (assembly GCA_964364235.1). Lineage (GTDB taxonomy): Bacteria > Desulfobacterota > Deferrimicrobia > Deferrimicrobiales > Deferrimicrobiaceae > JAKALO01. The sequence goes on from CAYILU010000008.1 coordinate 2,198, forward strand.
ACCGGAAACGACAAGACGTCGATCATCTTCGCGGCCCGGGACGAGATAGGGGCCCTCTACCTCATGCTGGAGCCCTTCGCGAAAAACCAGGTGAACCTGACGAAGATCGAGTCCAGGCCCGTCAAGAAGAAGGCGTGGGAGTACCTCTTCTTCCTCGACATGGAGGGGCACATCTCGGTCGACCCGGTGGCCAGGGCCGTGGACGAGCTCCGGACGCGCGCACAATACTTGAAAATCCTGGGGTCCTATCCCCGCGCGATCTGATCGCCGCAGGCGTCGTCGCGGCGGTTCTTCCCGCGGGAGACAAGGGGAGGAACATTCCATGATCATCGTGTTGCGGCAAGGCGCGACAGACCGGGAGATCCGGCTGATCGAGGAGAAGATCAAGTCCCACGGGCTTTCCGCCCACATCTCCCGGGGCACCGAGCGGACGATCATCGGCGCGATCGGCGACGAGCGGCACGTGGACCCCGAGGCGTTCGAGGGGCTGGAGTACGTCGAGAAGGTCCTCCGGATCCTGAAGCCCTACAAGCTCGTCAGCCGCGACTTCAAGAAAGAGGACACCGTCATCACCGTGCGGGGGCAGAGGATCGGCGGGGGCACCGTCGCGCTCTTCGCGGGCCCCTGCTCGGTGGAGGGCCGGGAGATGATGGTGGGGATCGGCGGGATGGTGGCGTCCGCGGGGGCCTCCTTCCTGCGCGGCGGGGCGTTCAAGCCCCGCACCTCCCCGTACGCCTTCCAGGGCCTGGGGGAGGAGGGGCTGCGTTACCTCTCCGAGGCGCGGGAGGCGACCGGGCTGCCCGTCGCCACGGAGCTCATGGATCCGAGGGACATCGACCTGGTGGCCAAGTACGCCGACATCATCCAGATCGGCGCGCGGAACATGCAGAACTTCCGGCTGCTGACCGAGGTGGGCAGGCTCGGCAAGCCGGTGATCCTGAAGCGGGGCCTTTCCGCAACGATCGTGGAGTGGCTGATGTCGGCGGAGTACATCGCCTCCGAGGGGAACCAGGAGATCATCCTCTGCGAGCGGGGGATCCGTACCTACGAGCAGGCGACGCGCAACACCTTCGACGTCTCGGCGATCCCCGTCGTGAAAAGCCTCTCCCACCTGCCCGTCATCGCCGACCCGAGCCACGCCGCGGGGAAGATGAGCCTCGTGGAGCCGCTCTCGGCCGCCGCCATCGCCGCGGGGGCGGACGGGCTTATGGTCGAGGTCCACCACCAGCCGGAGACGGCGCTCTCCGACGGCCCGCAGTCGCTTCGGCCGGAAGCCTTCCGGGAGATGGTCTCCCGTCTGGCGAGGATCGCCGTCGCGGTCGGAAAGACCCTGGGGCGCGTGTGAGCGGGACCCGGCTCGGCATCCTGGGCCTGGGGCTGATCGGCGGGTCGCTCGCCCTGGCGCTCAAGGGGAAGCGGGGCGCCCCCGAGGTCTGGGGGTGCGACAAGAGAAGGGAGTTCCTGCGGCTGGCGCTGCGCGACGGGGCGATCGCGCGCGCCTGCACGGAGGCCGGGATCGCCTCGTGCGACCTCGTGGTCGTCTGCGTCCCCGTGATCCGGTCGGTGGGCCTGCTTCGCCGGATCGGCAAAAGGATGGCCCCGGGGGCGGTGCTGACCGACGCGGGCAGCGTGAAGTCGGAGATCGTCCGGGAGGCCCAAGCGGCGGTGGGGCCGGGGGTGGAGTTCGTCGGCGGGCACCCCATCGCCGGGACCGAGGACTCGGGCTTCCCCGCGGCGGACGCCTCCCTCTTCAAGGGGAGGACGGTCATCCTGACGCCGACGGGCGAGAACACCGGGGAGGCTCTCCGCCGGGTCGAGCGGATCTGGAAGATGGCGGGCGCAAGAGTTTTAAGAATGGATCCCGACGTGCACGACCACGTCTTTGCCTACGTCTCCCATTTGCCGCACGCGGTAGCGTACGCGCTGGTCCACTCGGTGGCGACCCTCGACTCGAAGGTGCCGCTTGGCTATTCGGCGGGGGGGTTCCGCGACTTCACGCGGATCGCCTCCAGCAACCCGGAGATGTGGAAGGACATCATGCTGCAGAACAGGTGGGAGGTCCTGCGGGCGCTCGGCCACTACCGGAAGAATCTCGCCCTGCTCGAAAGCCTCATCCGCCGGAGGGACGCGGCCGGCCTCCTTGCGTATTTCGGCAAGGCGAAAAAAACGAGGGACGGGCTGTGAACCCATGAAGGGCAAAGTCAGAATATCCGGGACGGTGAACGTCCCGGGGGATAAATCGATCAGCCACAGGGCCGTGATGCTCTCCGCCATCGCGGACGGGGAGAGCCGGATTCTCGGCTTCCTGCACGCCGAGGACACCCTGTCCACGGTGGCGATGATGCGGGCGATGGGCGCGGAGATCGTCGAGGAGACGCGGACGGATCTTCGCGTGAGGGGAGTGGGGCTCGGGGGGCTCACCGAGGCCGGGGACGTGATCGACGCCGGGAACTCCGGGACCACCATCCGGATCGGGGCCGGGATCCTGGCGGCACAGCCGTTCCTGACGATCGTCACGGGCGACCGGTACCTGCGCCGCCGCCCGATGAAGCGGGTCGTCGCGCCGCTCAGGCAAATGGGCGCCGCGATTACGGGACGGTGCGGGGACACGCTTCCCCCCTTGTGCATCCGCGGGGGAAACCTCAAGGGGATCCGCCACGAGATGCCGGTCGCATCCGCCCAGGTCAAGTCGGCCGTGCTCCTTGCGGGTCTTTACGCGGACGGGCCGACCACCGTCGTGGAGCCCCTCCCGTCGAGGGATCACACGGAGCGGATGATCGCCGCGATGGGGGCGAAGATCGTCCGCGAGGGGAGGGAGCTGACGGTCCACCCCGGCGCGCGGCTCCTGCCTCTTTCCGTTCACGTCCCGCGCGATCTTTCTTCGGCCTCATTCTTCATCGTACTTGCCGCTTCGGTCCCCGACGCGGAGCTGCGTCTGCCGGGGGTAGGCGTCAACCCGCTGCGGACCGGTCTCATCACCGTGCTGCGCCGGATGGGCGCCGAGATCCAGTTGGAATCGCTGCGGGAGGAGGGTGGGGAGCCGGTGGCCGATGTCGTCGTGTACGGCATGCCGCTCACGGGGACGGAGGTCGCCCCCGAGGAGGTCCCGTCGCTGATCGACGAGGTCCCCGCCCTCTGCGTTGCCGCCGCGCTCGCGGAGGGCCGCACGGTCGTCCGCGGGGCGGGGGAGCTGCGCGTGAAGGAGTCCGACCGGATCGGCGCGATGGCGGCCGCGCTCGCCGCGCTCGGGGTCCGGTGCGGGGAGCACCCGGACGGGCTGTGGATCGACGGCCCCGCCGGGATCGTCCCGGGGGTGCGTTGCGACAGCCGGGGGGACCACCGGATCGCGATGTCCCTTTCGGTCCTTTCCGCGGCGACGGGCGTCCCCATCGAGGTCACCGACACCGCGTGCATCGACACCTCGTTCCCCGGCTTCCGCGACCTGCTGAACGGGGTGCTCGGTTGAGGGAGCGGCCGATCCTCACCATCGACGGCCCGTCCGGGGCGGGGAAGACGACCGTCTCCCGCCGGCTCGCGGAGCGGGCGTCGCTCACCCGGCTCGACACCGGGGCGATGTACCGGGCCTGCGCGCTGTCCGCCCGGAGGGCGGGGATCCCCTGGTCCGACGGGGTGCGGCTGGGCCGGCTGTGCGCCGATCTCCCCATCGCGTTCCGGCCGGGGGAAGGGGGCGAAATGCGGATCACCCTTTCCGGCGAGGACGTGAGCGAGGCGATCCGGACCCCCGGGATCAGCATGGGGGCGTCCGAGGTCTCGGTCCACATGCCGGTGCGGGAGGCGATGGTGTCCCTGCAGCGGAAGATCGGGGAGCGTGGCGGCGTGGTGCTCGAGGGGCGCGACACGGGGACCGTGGTCTTCCCCGACGCGGAAGGCAAGTTCTTTTTGGACGCCGCCGCCGCCGTCCGCGCGAGGCGCCGTTTCCTGGAGTGGGGGGAGCGCGAAAAGCGCCCCTTCGGGGAGGTGCTGAAGGAGGTGCTGCGGCGTGACATCCAGGACAGCACCCGGGAGCATTCGCCGCTCCGCGTGGCGGAAGGGGCGGTCTACATCGACACCACGACGCTTACGGTGGAGCAGGTGGTCGACGAGATGCTCCGGCGTCTCCCAGAACCGGCGAGAAAGGGGATTCCCGGGTGAAGAAGATCCTCATCGCCCAAAGCGCGGGTTTCTGCTTCGGCGTAAAGCGGGCCATCTCCATCGCCAACGAGACGGCGTCCAAGACGAGCGGGGACAGGGGCGGCGCCGGCCGTGGGCCCCTCCCCATCCACTCGCTGGGACCCCTGATCCACAACCCCCAGGCGGTGGAGGAGCTGGAGAAGAAAGGGGTGCACGTGGTCGGGTCGGTCGACGACATCCCGTGCGGGAAGGTCATCGTCCGGTCCCACGGGATCACACGCTCCGACGCGGAGGCGCTTGCCGGAAAAGGGGTGACGATCATCGACGCCACCTGCCCGTTCGTGAAGAAAGCGCAGGAACACGCCCGCTCCCTGAGCCGCGAGGGGTACGCGGTGACCGTCGTGGGGGACGCCAACCACCCGGAAGTGAAGAGCATCATCAGCTACATCGAGCCCGGGGTGCCCATCCTCACCTCCCTGCCCGAACTCCAGGAGTCGTCGGGGATCCGGAAGGTGGGGATCGTCGCCCAGACCACCCAGTCCTTCGAGAACCTGATGCAGTTCGTCTCCGTCGCCCTGAAGAAGATCCAGGAGGTCCGGGTCTACAACACGATCTGCAACGCCACCGTCCTGCGCCAGAAGGAGTCCACGGCGGTGGCCCGCAAGGCGGACGTGATGATCGTCCTGGGCGGCTATAACAGCGCGAATACGCGGCGTTTGGCGGAGATCTGCAGGGAGTCCAACCCCCGGACCCACCACATCGAAACCGCCGCGGAGCTCTCCCCGGACGCGCTCGACGGGGTCTCCTGCGTGGGGGTGACGGCGGGCGCCTCGACCCCCGAGTGGATCATCGAGGAACTCGTGGGGATGATCCGGGCGACCTGGCAGGAAGAAAAGATTCAGGTTTCCTTTTACCAATGATACGATGACCTTTTCCGGGAGAGTTGCGTCTTCGACAGCGATTGCGGAAACAGGAAATTATTACAAACCCCTTTAAGGAGCAACACCATGGAGGACAAACGGAACAACGGCGGACATCCCGGGGGGGGGGAAGAGAGCGGAGCCGTCGGTGCCGCAACGGGTGGTAAGAACGAGGACGACTTTGCGAAGCTTTACGAGGAGAGCATCGAGGTTCCCGCGGAGGGCCAGATCATCCACGGCGTGGTGATCAAGGTACTCAAGGACTACGTCGCGGTCGACATCAACCGGAAATCGGAAGGGATGCTTCCCCTGGAGGAGTTGCCTCCGGAGGAGGTCGCCGCGCTTTCCCCCGGAAACCGCATCGACATCATGGTGGAGAGGTACGACCCGGAGCTGGGGTTCGTCCTGCTCTCCCGCAACAAGGTGCTGAAGATAAGGGTCTGGGACGACCTGCAGAAAGCCTTCGACGAGGGGACGACCGTCCCCGGGACGATCGTGGCCAAGGTCAAGGGGGGGTTCACGGTCGACATCGGGGTCAAGGCGTTCCTCCCGGGCAGCCAGGTGGACATCCGCCCCGTCCGGGACAACGAGGCCGTCGTGGGCCTCTCGGGCAAGTTCAAGATCCTCAAGTTCTCCCGGAAGAAGACCAACGTCGTCGTCTCCCGCCGGGCCGCCCTGGAGGAGGAGCGCGACTCGCTGCGCAAGGGGATCCTCGAGCACATCCACGAGGGCGACGTCATCGAAGCGAAGGTCAAGAACATCACGGACTACGGGGTGTTCATGGACCTGGGAGGCCTCGACGGCCTGATGCACATCACGGACATGAGCTACGGGAAGGTGGGGCACCCCTCGGACATCTGCAAGGTCGGCGACACGATGAAGGTCAAGGTGATCCGCTTCGACCGCGAGAAGGAGAGGATCTCCCTCGGCCTCAAGCAGATGAAGTCCGACCCCTGGGTCGACATCGACAAGCGGTACATGGTGGAGGAGCGGTACAAGGGGCGCGTGACCAACATCACCAAGTACGGCGCCTTCATCGAGCTCGAGGAGGGCGTGGAAGGGCTTCTGCACGTCTCCGAGATGTCCTGGAGCAAGAAGCTCCGGGACCCCTCCGAGACCATGCGGGCGGGCGACGTCGTCGAGGTCCTGGTCCTCAAGGTCGAGAAGGAGCACAAGAAGATCTCCCTGGGGCTGAAGCAGCTCCTGACGAACCCCTGGGACGATCTCCAGGCGAAGCACCCGGAAGGGGCCGTGGTCGACGGGGTCGTGAAGAACGTCACCGACTTCGGCATCTTCGTCGACATCGGCAGCGAGATCGACGGCCTGGTCCACGTCTCCGACATCTCCTGGAGCCAGCGGGTGAAGCACCCCTCCGAATTGTTCAAGCGCGGGGACCGGGTGCAGGCCAGGGTGCTGAAGGTCGACCCGGATGTGCAGAAATTCTCCCTGAGCATCAAGCACATGACGCTCGACCCCTGGACGGGGATCGAGAGCCGGTTCCGGAAGGGGAGCATCGTCAGCGGGAAGGTGTCGCGGGTGACCGACTTCGGCGTCTTCGTCGAGCTCGCCGACGGCATCGAGGGGCTGGTGCACATCTCCGAGCTCTCCCGGGAGAAGGTCGACAACCCGAACACGCTCTTCAAGGCCGGGGACGAGGTGGGCGCGGTCGTGCTCGCCGTGGACCGGTCGAACAAGAAGATCTCCCTCTCCACCCGCTCCTACCAGGACGAGCTGGAGAGGAAGAACATGGAGTCGTACATGGGCAAGCCATCCGAGTCCCCGGAGAACCTCACGGTCTTGGGGGAAGCGCTTCGGGCGAAGCTGAAGATCAACAGCGAGTGACGTCGGTGCAAGGCCGTCCATGAGCAACGAGACTCCCGTTCCGGAGCCGCGCCGCCGCCGCCCGTTCCTGCGCGGGTGCGCGATCGTCGCCCTGGTCTTCGCCGCCTTTTTCGTCCTCATCGGGCTCGTCTCCCGGCTGGACGACTTCTCCCTCAAAACAGGCAACAAGGTGGCGGTACTGCCGGTCACGGGCCTGATCACCGACTCCGAGAGCACGATCGAGCAGCTGAAGAAGTTCGCCAGGGACGACTCGGTCAAGGCGATCATCCTGCGCATCAACTCCCCGGGCGGCGGGGTCGGGCCCTCCCAGGAGATCTACGAGGAGGTCCGGAAGCTCAAGGGGAAGAAGATCGTCGTGACCTCGATGGGGGCGCTCGCGGCCTCCGGCGGCTACTACATCGCCTGCGCCAGCCAGAAGATCTTCGCGAACCCCGGGACGATCACCGGCTCCATCGGCGTGATCATGCAGTTCGTGAACGCCAGGGAGCTGATAGAGAAGATCGGGCTCAAGGGGATGGTGGTGAAGAGCGGCGCCTTCAAGGACATCGGCTCCCCCATCCGGGAAATGAAGCCCGAGGAGCGGGAGCTCCTCCAGGGGGTGATCGACAACGTGCACTCCCAGTTCATCGCCGCCGTCGCGGAGGGGCGGAAGATGGACCCCGGCAAGGTGGCGGGGATCGCCGACGGGCGGATCTTCTCCGGCGAGCAGGCGAAGGCGCTCGGGCTGGTGGACGTCCTCGGGAACCTGGAGGACGCGGTGGCGGAGGCGGGGAAGATGGCCGGGATCGAGGGCGAGCCCCGCGTGGTGACCCCGCCCAGGAAAAAGATCTCCATCCTGGATTTGCTAAAGGAAGAGGCGAAAAGTATAATTAGCGACAAATTGACCGAGAACCGGTTCCACCTCGACTACCTGGCACAATAATCTCCCCCGGAGGGAAAGACGGAATGACGAAGAGCGATCTTGTTCAGAAACTGTCCGAACAGGTGACCACCCTGACCAAAAAGGAGTGCGAGGTCATCGTGGACACGGTGTTCGCCAACATGAAGGAATCCTTGCAGCGCGGGGAGAAGATCGAGATCCGCGGCTTCGGCAGTTTCACCGTCCGCGTCCGCCGCGCGAAGGAGGGGCGCAACCCCAAGACCGGGGAGAAGGTGTCGATCCCCGAGAAGCGGATCCCCTTCTTCAAGGTCGGCAAGGAACTCCGGGAACTGGTCAACGCCTGACGCCCTGATGGAGAGGATGTTCTCCCCCTGGCGGATGGATTACGTTCGCCGGGGAGACGCCTTCGGGGCGGGCGGCCGGTGCATCTTCTGCGTCGGGGAGTCCGACCGGGAAGACCCGGAGAGCCTGGTCCTGGGGATCTACCCCCGTACCGTCGCGATCTGCAACCGCTACCCCTACAACAGCGGGCACGTCCTGGCCGCCCCGCGGCGGCACGTGGCCGATCTCTCCCTCCTCTCGGGGGAGGAGCTGGCCGAGTTGATCTCCCTGGTCGCCCTGGGGACGAAGGCGCTCTCCGGGGAGTACGGCCCGGAAGGATTCAACGTCGGGATGAACCTGGGGAAGGTGGCGGGGGCGGGGATCGAGGACCACCTTCACGTCCACATCGTCCCGCGCTGGGGGGGGGACACGAACTTCATGACCGCGGTACAGTCCACGCGCGTGCTGCCCGAGTCCCTCGCGCAGACCCACGCCCGCCTCCTGCCCCGGTTCGGGCCGCTCCGCCCGTAGCCCCGCGAGGCGAGCCGGGAATCGAATGTCGACCACGCTGACCCCCGCCATGCGGCAGTACGTGGAGATCAAGTCCCGCTACCGGGACTGCATCCTCTTCTTCCGCATGGGCGACTTCTACGAGATGTTCTTCGAGGACGCCATCCGCGCCTCGCGTCTCCTCGACATCGCGCTGACCAGCCGGGACAAGGAATCGAACATCCCGATGTGCGGGATCCCCTGGCACGCCCGCAACGCCTACCTGTCCAGGCTCATCCGCCAGGGGTGCAAGGTGGCGATCTGCGAGCAACTCGAGGAGCCGGGCGGCAAGGGGCTGTTCCGCAGGGAGGTCACCGAGGTCGTCACCCCCGGGCTCGTGTTCCACGACGAGTGCCTGGACGCGCGCGGGAACAACTTCCTGGCGGCCGTGCGCTTCCTGCCGCCGTACGCCTACGCCGCCCTCGACGCGACGACGGGGGAGTTCTTCCACGAAGCGTGCGACACCGAGGAAGCGCTCCTGGACGCGCTCTTCCGCCTCTCGCCCGCGGAGTTCGTCTCCCTGGATGGGGAGGGCGAGCCGCCGGGGGGCCGGTTCCGGAAGATCCTCGAGGGGAAGCTCCACACGAACCTCTCGCCCGCGGCGGTGGGGGCCTTCGTTCCCTCCCCGGAGCCCGAGGGGATGCCCGGCCCGGGCCACCCCGCCCGGGGGGTCGTCCGGGCGGCCCTCTACTACCTCCACCTGCACCAGCCGGCCGCGCTCGCCGAGATCTCCAGCGTGCAGGAGCGGGAGGGTCGCCGCTACCTTGCAATGGACGAGGCGGCGGTGCGGACGCTGGAGATCTTCTCCACCCTCTCCGGGGAGAGGCGCGGGAGCCTTCTCTGGGCGATCGACCGCACGAAGACGCCGATGGGGGCGAGGCTCCTGCGGGCGTGGCTCTCCGCCCCGCTGATCGACCCCGCAAGTATCGGGGATCGCCACGACGCCGTCGCGGAGCTGGTCGAGGTCCAGCTCGTGCGCCAGGAGCTGGCCAAAAAGCTTTCCGGGATGGCCGACCTGTCCCGGCTGGCGTCCCGGCTCGCCCAGGACCGCTCGGGCCCCCGGGACATCGCCGCGATGGCGGACACGCTCCGGCTGCTCCCGGACGTGCGCGCGGACCTTGACGCCGCCTGTTCCCCGCTCCTCCTCCGCTCCCGGGAGGCGGTCGGGGACCACACCGAGGCGGTGGGGAAGGTCTCCGCCGCCCTGCGCGACGAGCTCCCCGCGGGCCACAAGGAGGGCGGCGTCATCCGGGAGGGGTTCGATCCCCGGGTCGACGAGCTCCTGCACCTGCTGACCCACGGGAAGAGCATGTTAGTGGAGATGGAGGAGCGCGAGCGGCGGCGCACCGGGATCCCGAACCTGAAGGTCCGCTACAACCGGGTCTTCGGTTACTACATCGAGATATCGAAGTCCAACCTCGACCGGGTCCCGGCCGACTACATCCGCAAGCAGACCCTGGTCAACGCCGAGCGGTTCATCACGCCGGAGCTCAAGGAGTTCGAGGCGAGGGTGCTGCGGGCGCAGGAGGAGCGCAACGCCAGGGAGGAGGAGCTGTTCCTCGCGCTGCGCCAGGAGCTGAAAGCGTACCTGCCGGGGATCGTGCGCGCCGCCGGGGCGGTCGCCGAAGTCGACGTCCTGCTCTCCTTCGCTACGCTTGCGGCCTCCTCGGGATACGGGCGGCCCGTCGTGACCTCGGGCAGGGACCTCGTCATCGAGAACGGCAGGCACCCCGTCGTCGAGCGGATCCTGGGCCGCCACGCCTTCGTCCCGAACGACTGCCGCCTGTCCCCCGACGGGTGCCAGATGGCGATCATCACCGGGCCGAACATGGCGGGCAAGTCCACCTACATCCGCCAGGTCGCCCTGATCGTGCTCCTGGCCCACGCGGGGTCCTTCGTCCCGGCCGACAAGGCGGAGATCGGGGTGGTCGACCGGATCTTCACGCGCATCGGCGCCTCCGACGACCTGTCGCGCGGGGAGAGCACCTTCATGGTGGAGATGCGGGAGACCGCGCGGATCCTCTCGGGGCTCACCCCGCGCACGCTGGTGGTCCTGGACGAGGTGGGCCGCGGAACGAGCACCTTCGACGGGCTCTCCATCGCCTGGGCCGTCGCCGAGTACCTGCACGACTCCCCCCACCGCGCCAAGGTGCTCTTCGCCACGCACTTCCACGAACTCACCGACATCGTCCAGACCTCCCCCAGGGCGAAAAACTTCCACGTGGCCGTCCGGGAGTGGCAGGGGGAGATCATCTTCCTGCGCCGGATCGACCAGGGGAGCGCCAGCAAGTCCTACGGGATCCAGGTTGCGCGGCTGGCGGGGATCCCCGAGGACGTGGTGGGGCGCGCCCGAGATATTTTGAAAAACCTCGAATCCGCCGAGTATAATGAGTACGGGTTGCCCAATATTGCCGGGCCGGGCGCCGCGCAGGGCGTCGACGCCGCGCAAATGGAGCTCTTCGGCGGGAGGCGCTCCTCGGAAGAGGACGCCGTCCTCGATGAGATCCGGAAGGCGGACGCGGAGCGGCTCTCCCCGCTGGACGCGCTCCTTCGCCTCGCGGCGTGGAAAGAGAGGTTGTTGAAGGGAAAACGGTGAGGCCCCTCACACTCCATTTCCGGGCGGTTCTCCTGGCCGCGTCGCTCCTGCTCCTGCCCCACCCTTCGCTTCCTTCCCCGCAACCCGTCGATGTGTCCGGCATCCGGTTCTGGTCCAACGAAGAATACACACGCGTCGTGGTCGACCTGGCCGGCGAGGTGAAGTACGAAGCGAACTTCCTCCCGGCGAACCCCGGGCAGGGCCTCCCCCCCCGCGTCTTCATCGACCTCCAGGGGGCGGAGGTGAGGGAGGACATCCTCAACGCTCCCGTCCAGGTGCGAAACGGGCTGCTCAAGGTCGTCCGCGCGGGCCGGTTCCGGAAAGGCGTCGTGCGCGTGGTCGTCGACCTGGAGAGGGAGAGCAACTACCGGGTCTTCACGATGTCGGACCCCTTCCGCGTCATCATCGACGTCGACGGAAAGCCGGAGACGGCGGCGCGGGCGGAGCCCGGCGAACCCCGGGCAGGGCCTCCCCCCGCTTCCCGCGCGAAGATCCGCGTGATGCTCGACCCCGGGCACGGGGGGAAGGACCCGGGGGCGATCGGGCCTACCGGCCTCAAGGAAAAGGACGTCGTGCTCGCGATCGGGCGGATGGTCCGGGATCGTCTGCGGAAGGACGACTCGTTCGAGGTGCGGATGACCCGGGACGAAGACGTGTTCCTCCCGCTGGAGGAGCGCACCGCGATGGCGAACGAGGCGAAGGCCGACGTCTTCGTCTCGCTGCACATCAACGCGAGCCGGAACCACCGGGCGGAGGGGATCTCCACCTACGTGCTCAGCCGCGCGAGCGACCGACACTCCCTGGAGCTCGCCGCCCGGGAGAACGGCGTCCCGGTGGCGAAGCTCTCGGCGGTCAAGTTCATCATCGACGACCTGTCCACGTTCGGGCGGAAGAAGGAGTCCTTGAGGCTCGCCAAGACGGTCAACGACGCGATCGTGAAAAACGTGAACGGCCGCTTCGGCAAGGTGGCCGACCTGGGCCTGAAGCAGGCCCCCTTCTACGTCCTGGTGGGGGCGCGGATGACCGCGGTGCTCGTCGAGTCCTCGTTCATCACCAACCGGAGGGAAGAGACCCGCCTGTACGACCCGGAATACCTGGCGACCATCGCCGACAGCGTGGTCGAGGCGATCCGCTACTACGGGGAAAAAGGCGCGCTGGCCCGCGCGGGCCTCTGAAGGGAACCGCCATGTCCCTGCCCGTCTTCCATCTGGACCCCGGCCGCGAAGACCTCTCCGACCGGGAATTCCTCGAGTACCTGAAGGCCTACCTCTCCGGGACGCTCTCCGTCCTGGGGGAGGAGCAGCGGGACGCCAAGATCGAAGGGGACGCCTCCTGCCGCCGGTATTCCGACGCGATGGACACCGTCCTGCGGGCCCTCCACGACCGGGCGCGGCAGCGGTTCCTCGCCACGGCCACCGACCAGAGGTACCAGATGGCGGTCGTCGCCGTCGGCGGCTACGGGCGGCGGGAGCTCTGCCCGAAGTCGGACGTCGACCTCCTGTTCCTCCACCCCTACAAGGTGGACCGGTACGTCGAGTCGATGACGGAGTGGATGCTCTACCCCCTGTGGGACCTCGGGCTGGAGGTGGGGCACAGCGTCCGCAACGTCAAGGAGACGGTCCGGATGGCGGCCGCAGACGACTCGATCCGCACGGGGCTCCTGGACTACCGGTTCGTGGCGGGGAGCGAGCCGTTCTTCCACGGATCCGAGAAGGAGATCGAGAAGTTCCTCTTCTACGCGGGCGCCGACAAGTTCATCGGGAAGAAGATCCGGGAGATGCGCGCGCGCCACGCCAAGTACGGCTCCACGGTGTACGTCCTCGAGCCCAACGTCAAGGAGGGCAGGGGGGGGTTGCGGGACCTGCACACCGCGGTCTGGGCGGCCCGCATCAAGTACAAGTGCCGGGACCTGGTCGAGCTGAGGAACAAGGGAGTCCTCTCCAACCAGACGGTCCGCGCGATCCGCCACATCCTGTCCTGGCTCCTGCGCGTCCGCAACGAGCTGCACTTGCTGACCGGGAAGAAGACCGACGTCCTGACCTTCGAGGTACAGGAGCAGATGGCCGATCTCTTCCGGTACCGCGACCGCGGGAAGAGCTACGGGGTGGAGCGGTTCATGCGGGCGTACTACATGCACGCCGCCTCCTCCGCCCATCTTTCGGACGAGCTCCTGGATGAGGTCGGCCGGTTCCTCCCGGACGCGGGGAGGAAGCCCCTCTTCTCGATCCGCAGAAAGACGATGGCGGGGGAGGGTATCCTTTACCAGGGGAAGCTGAGCCTGCGGGACAGCTCCTCCTTATCCCGGGACCCGGTCCTGATCCTGGATTTCTTCCGGACGATGCAGAAGACCCACTCGGAGATCTCCGCGCAGGCGAAGAGGCAGATCCAGCGCCTGCTGCCGCGGGTGGGAAGCTCGTTTCGCGAGGACCCCCGCGCCGGCCGGCTCTTCCTGGAGATCCTCTCGGACCCGCACTGGCTGCGGCAGACTCTTCTCGCGATGAACGAGTGCCGCTTCCTGGGCCGCTACATCCAGGAGTTCGCCCCCCTCTACAGCAAGGTGCAGCGCGACGTCTACCACGTCTACACCGTGGACATCCACTCCATCCGGGCGGCGAGCGTCCTCGCGGAGATCGAGAATGCGGCCGCGCGGACGAAGGAAGAGGAGGAGTTCCTCCGGATCTACCGCTCCGTCCCGAAGAAGCACCTGCTGAACCTCGCGGTCCTCCTCCACGACATCGGGAAGGGGAAGGGGCACGGCCACTCCAGCATCGGGGCGGAGATAGTGGCGCGGCTGGGCCCCCGGATGGGCCTTTCGGAGGCGGAGACCTCCGACCTCGTCTTCCTCGTCTTGCAGCACCTCCTGATGGCGCACACATCACAGCGGCGGGACCTTCACGACATCGAGCTCATCCTCTCGTTCGCCGATGCCGTCGGTACGACGTCCCGGCTCGATCAGCTCTACCTGCTCACCTACGCGGACCTGCGCGAGGTGGGTCCGGATGTGTGGACCCAGTGGAAGGCGATGCTCCTGGCCGAGCTCTACGACAAGACGAGAAACGTCCAGGAGACCGGCAAACTCAAGCGGCTGTACGAGGAGCGTCCCCTCCAGCGCCGCGAGCAGGTGCGGGAATGGCTCTCGGCCTGCCCGCGGGGGGAGGTCGACCGGTTCCTCTCCCGCTTCGACGACCGGTACTTCCTGGGGACCCCCGACGGGCGCTTCGCGGACCACCTGCGCCTCCTCTCCGCGTTCGACGGGGCCACGCCGACGATCGAGGCCATCGACTACAAGGATTCCGGCGCCACGGAGCTCATCGTCATGTGCCCTGACCAGCGGGGGCTGTTCGCCAAGATCGCCGGGACGCTGTCGGCCAACGGGGTCAACATCCTGAACGCGACGATCTCCACCTCGGTGGACGGGGTCGCGCTGGATACCTTCTACGTCTCCTACCTGGGAAAGAGCCTCGAGTGTGACACGAAGAAGGACCGGGTGGTCCAGGACCTGTCCGCCGTCCTGCGCGGGGAGACCACGGTGGAGCGGCTCATGGCCGAGCGGAAGATCGCGAAGTTCGTCCGGGAGAAGGTGACCCGGTACCGGCCGACCCGGGTTGTCTTCGACAACTCGGTGTCCTCGCGCTACACCGTCGCCGACATCTTCACCTACGACCGCATCGGCCTCCTGTACGACATCACGAGGACCCTCGCGGGGATGGGGATCGACATCGCGCTCTCGAAGATCTCCACGAAGGGCGACCAGGTCGCCGACGTGTTCTACCTCACGGACCGCGGGCTCGGGAAGGTCACGGACACCGGCCGGCTGGAGCAGGTCCGCGCGGCGCTGCTCGAGGCGATCGGTGAGTAGGGGAGACGGGGCTGGGATGAGGATCGGGATCCTCTCGGATTCCCACGACAACCGAACCACCGCCCGGGACGCACTCTCCCTGTTCCTCCGGGAGAAGGTGGCGACGGTCCTCCACCTCGGCGACGTCTGCTCCCCGTCGGTCCTCGATCCGTTCTGCGCCGCCGCCGTCCCGATCCTGGGGGTTTTCGGGAACAACGACGAGGACCGCCAGGGGATGCAGGCGGTCTCGGGAAACGGCTTCGAGCGGGGGCCCCGCGTCCTAATCCTCGACGGGCGGAAGATACTGATGTCCCACTCCTTCGACGAGCTGCAGGGGACGATCGGAGGCGGGGGGTTCGACCTCATCCTCTTCGGGCATACCCATCGGCCCCTGACGATGCGGGTGGGGAAGGCCGTCGTCATCAACCCGGGCGAGGCCTGCGGGTTCACGAGCGGCAGGCCCA
>CAYILU010000009.1:0-17253 GCA_964364235.1 uncultured bacterium
GTGGCGGCCGCGTTCGGCTACGTGACCCCGGGGACGATCGGAGAGAAGCCGTTGTTCGTCAAGTACGAGAAGCACATGAGGAACGGCGCGGCGCTCTACAAGGAGATGCTCGCTGCGGGGATCCCCCCGGAGGACGCGCGGTTCGTGCTGCCCAATGCGACCGAGACCAAGATCCTGATCACCATGAACGCCCGGGAGCTGCACCACTTCTTCGCCCTGCGGCTCTGCCGGCGCGCGCAGTGGGAAATCCGGGAGATGGCGAAAGAGATGCTGGCCCTGGCGAACGAAAAGGCGCCGCTCCTGTTCGAGACGGCGGGCCCGGGGTGCGTGCGCGGCCGCTGCCCCGAGGGGAAGATGACGTGCGGCGACCCGGAAGGGGTCCGGCGGGAGATCGCGGCGGTCAAGGGTGGGACGCCATGATGCGGACGGAGCCCGCGGATCTGGTCCTCGGGGGGCAGGCGGTCATCGAGGGCGTCATGATGAAGGGGCCGGAACTGTACGCCGTCGCGGTGCGCAGGACGAGCGGCGAGATCCGCGTGAAGGATTTCCCGATCACGACGAGCCCCGCGAGGAAGAGGATGGCGAAACTGCCCCTGCTCCGCGGGGTCGTGACCATGGCGGCGATGCTCGTCATCGGCTACCGCGCCCTGCAGTACTCGGCGGACGAGGCGATGGAGGACGCGGAAGGCGAGGACCCGGGGGCCAAGGCGAAGGCCCCGGGGGAAGGCGCGAAGGGCGGGACCGGACTCGCGATGGCGGGCGCGCTCGCGCTGGCGCTACTTCTCGGCATCGGTCTTTTCTTCTGGCTCCCGCTCCTGCTCGCGCGGGGGATCGGGATCCTCATGCCCGCGTTGTCGGGGGTCGTGGCGTTCAACCTGGTCGACGGCGTCATCCGGGTGATCGTGTTCGTCGGCTACGTCCTGGGGATCTCGATGATGAAGGATATCCGGCGCATCTTCCAGTACCACGGCGCCGAGCACAAGGTGGTGAACGCGTACGAGCGGAAGGCGGACCTCGCGCCGGAGACGGTCGCGGGGTATTCGAACCTCCACCCGCGCTGCGGGACGAGCTTCCTGCTCTTCGTGATGGTGATCAGCATCGTAGTGTTCTCCTTCATCCCGCACGAGAGCTCCCTGTGGGTCAAGGCGCTGATGCGCCTCGTTCTGCTTCCGGCGATCGCCGGGATCTCCTACGAGGCGCTCCGGCTGTCGGCGAGGAAGACGGATTCCTCGCTTTTCCGGGCTCTCATCGCGCCCGGGCTCCTGCTCCAACGCCTGACCACCCGCGAGCCGGACCTCCCCCAGATAGAGGTGGCCATCGCGTCGTTCCGGCGGGTGGTCCCCGCGAAGGACACGGAGGCGTCCCTTGTGGGATAAGTTGAAGACGGTGTCCGCCCGCTTCGACGAGCTGGAGCGCCGGATGACCGACCCGTCGGTCGTCGGGAACAACCGGGAGATGCAGAGGGTCGGAAGGGAGCTTGCGGAACTGCGCGTGGTTCGCGATGCCTACGACCGGTACCGGAAGATGAGCCGGGAGCTCGCGGAGAACCAGGAGCTCCTGGAGTCCGAAAAGGACGCGGATATGCGGGCGATGGCCCGGGAGGAGTTGTCCCGCCTCTCCTCGGAGCTGGTGCGGCTGACCGCCGAGGGCCGGCTCCTTCTCCCCCCCAGGGACCCCAACGACGAGAACAACATCCTTATCTAAATCCGGGCGGGGGCCGGGGGGGGCGAGGCGGCGCTCTTCGCCGCCGAGCTGTTCCGCGCCTACTCCATGTACGCCGGGCTCAAGGGGTGGACGGTCGAGGTGCTGTCCCACAGCGAGACCGGGCTCGGGGGGACCAAGGAAGTGATCGCCATGGTCGAGGGGAAGGGCGCCTACAGCCGGCTGAAGTACGAAAGCGGGGTCCACCGTGTCCAGCGGGTCCCCGCCACCGAGGCGGGCGGGCGGATCCACACCTCCACGGTCACCGTGGCCGTGATGCCGGAGGCCGAGGAGGTCGACGTCCAGATCAATCCCGACGAGCTGCGCATCGACGTGTTCCGCTCCTCGGGTCCCGGGGGTCAGAGCGTCAACACCACGGACTCGGCGGTCCGAATCACGCACGTCCCGTCGGGCCTGGTCGTCCAGTGCCAGGACGAGAAGTCGCAGCTCAAGAACAAGTCGAAGGCGCTCAAGATCCTCCGGTCGCGGCTCTACGACGCCGAGATGGCGAAGCAGCAGGCCGGGCGGGCGGACCTGCGCCGCTCCCAGGTCGGGACCGGCGACCGCAGCGAGCGCATCCGGACCTACAATTTCCCGCAGAGCCGGGTGACCGACCACCGCATCGGATTCACCGTCCACCAGCTCTCCCAGGTTCTGAACGGCGGCTTCGACCCGTTCATCGACGCGTTGATCGCGAACGCCCAGGTCGAAGCGCTCAAAAGCACCGCCTGACCGCGCCGTTCGCGCTGATGTCGAAAGGCGCTACGCCTCCGGGGCTCCCCCGTCGCGATTCGCCGCGGCTCCCCGGCTTCGTCCAGCGAACGTGCCCCAAGGTCCCTTCCCCGGCTTTCGACCACCCTTCGTGGTTTGCCCAGCCTTTCTGTTACCAGGGACGCGGGGCCTTTCGCCGGTTCCGCTCGCGGCTCCTCGCGAGGGGGACCCCTGCGGCGTGCGCCTTTCGGTTCCGCGCCTCGGTATCGGCATCCGCATGAAACTTTTCGAGCTTCTCTCCCTGTGCCGCGGGGAAATGGCCGCCGCCGGTGTCGCGGGGCCTGCGGATGCAGAGATCCTGGTGGCCGCACTCGCGCGGATCCCGCGCTCCCGCCTCTTCCTGGAGAGGGAACGGGAAGTGGGCGATCTCTCGGGAGCCCTGCGCTCGTGGGTCGCCCGGCGCGCCGCGGGCGAGCCGGTCCAGTACATCTTAGGGTCTTGGGATTTCTTCGGCCGGGAGCTCCTGCTCTCCCGGGACACGCTGATCCCGAGGCCCGAGACCGAAGGGCTGGTGGAAAAGGTCCTCGACTCCTGGAGGCGCGGAAAACGGCGGGGCGGGCGCTTCCTGGACGTGGGGACCGGCAGCGGCGCGATCGCCGTCACGCTCGCCGCCGAGCTTCCCGCGGTGAAGGGGGTCGCGACGGACGTCTCCCCCGGGGCGCTCCGGATCGCCCGGGAAAACGCCCGGCGGCACGGGGTCGCCGGGCGCATCCTGTTTCTGCGCGCGGACGGATATTCCGCCTTGAAATGCGGGGACCGTTTTGATGTAGTGATCTCGAATCCCCCGTACGTTTCCGAAGGGGAATGGCGTTCCCTCCCCGCGGAAGTGAGAGACCACGAGCCGCCCGGGGCGCTGCTTGGCGGGGCGGACGGGCTTGCTGTCCTGAAGGATCTCGTCGCCGGCGCGGGGGAGCGCCTGGCTTCCGGCGGCGAACTCTGGTGCGAGATCGGGGAAACCCAGGGGGAGGCCGTGGGACGGCTACCCTCCGGTTCCCTGCGCTTCGCGGGCCTCTTCAAGGATCTCGCGGGCCGGGACCGCGTCGCCTGCTGGAGAAAGGACTGAAGGAGAGACGGTTGGACATCTTCGTCATCCAGGGAGGCAGGAGGCTCAGCGGGACCGTCCGGGTTTCGGGGGCCAAGAACGCGGTCCTCCCGCTCATGGCGGCTTCCCTACTGGCGGACGGGCCGGTCGAGATCGCCGGGACGCCGCGCCTGAGGGACATCTCCACGCTGGGGAAGATCCTCGAGCACATGGGGGCGTCCGTGGAGACGGCGAGCGACGGCGGGGACGGCCGCGAGGTGGTCCGGATCGACCCCGCGGGAATCCGGAAACCGGAAGCCCCCTACGACCTGGTCAAGACGATGCGCGCATCGGTGTTAGTGCTGGGTCCGCTGGTCGCCCGGCACGGCAGGGCGAGGATCTCCCTTCCGGGCGGGTGCGCGATCGGGGCCCGCCCCATCGACCAGCACCTGAAGGGGTTGGAGCGGATGGGGGCGAGGACGTCCCTTTCGGAAGGGTACGTCGAGGTCGAGACGTCCCGCCTGTCCGGCGCCGTCATCTATTTCGACATGAAGACCGTCACGGGCACGGAGAACCTGATGATGGCGGCCACCCTCGCCAAGGGGACGACCGTCCTTTCAAACGCCGCCCGGGAGCCAGAGGTCTGCTGCCTCGCGGGAGCCCTCCGGTCGATGGGCGCCGACATCGAGGGGGAGGGGTCCGACGAGATCGTGGTGCGGGGTGTCCCGGCGCTGCGCGGCGTCCGTCACGAAGTGATCCCCGACCGGATCGAGGCGTCGACGCTCCTCCTGGCCGGGGCGATCACGGGGGGAGACGTGACGGTCTCGGGGGCGGTCCCCTCCGCGATGGATGCCGTCCTCCAGAAGCTCGCCGAGAGCGGCGCGGAGATCAGCACGGTCCCCGGCGGCGTGCGCGTCCGGAGGGAGGGACCGATCCGCTCCGTGAACGTCGAGACCTCCCCGTATCCCGGGTTCCCCACCGACATCCAGGCGCAGTTCATGGCCTACATGTGCCTGGGGGACGGGGAAAGCAAAGTGCGGGAGACGATCTTCGAGAACCGGTTCATGCACGTGGCCGAGCTGCGCCGGATGGGGGCGCGGATCGACGTCTCCGGGAACACCGCGGCGGTCAAGGGCGTGGCGGCGCTCTCCGGGGCGCCGCTGATGGCGACCGACCTCCGGGCGTCGGCTTCCCTGGTTCTCGCGGGGCTTGCCGCGAGCGGCACCACCGAGGTCCTGCGCATCTACCATCTCGACCGCGGCTACGAGTCGCTGGAAAACAAGCTCTCTTCCCTGGGAGCCTGCATCTCCCGGGTCAAAGAGTAGGAGGCGAAAAACCGTGCGCTGGGTGAAATCGGGGACTGCGGCATTCCGGGAAACGCTGGCCGAAACCGGGATGCGGGGGACCACGGAATCGTCGAAGGTCGCCGCCGTGGTCGCCGGGATCCTGTCCCGCGTGCGGACGGAGGGCGACGCGGCGCTGGCGGAGTACACGCTCCGTTTCGACGGGTTCGATCCGGGCGGGAAAGGGTTCGCCGTCCCTCGACGGGAGATCGACGCCGCATGGCGGAGGGTGCCGAAGGACCTGAAGGTCTCCCTGTCCCTCGCCGCCTCGCGCATCGAGGCGTTCCACGGCAGCCAGTCGCAGGCCGGCTACACCACGGAGATCCCGGGCGCCGTCCTGGGGCAGCGCGTGATACCGGTCGCCCGCGCGGGGGTGTACGTACCGGGCGGGAAAGCCGCGTACCCCTCGACGCTGCTGATGAACTCGATCCCGGCGCGCGTGGCCGGCGTCGGCGAAGTCGTCGCGGCCTGCGCCGCCCCGGGAGGGAAGGTCCCCGACGTGGTCCTCGCCGCCGCGCGGATCGCGGGAGTTTCCGAGGTATACCGGATCGGCGGCGCCCAGGCGGTTGCGGCGCTCGCCTTCGGGACGGAATCGGTCCCCAGGGTGGACGTCATCGCGGGGCCCGGGAACGCCTACGTGACCGAGGCGAAGCGGCAGGTATTCGGCGTCGTGGGGATCGACATGCTGGCGGGGCCGAGCGAGCTGGTGGTCCTTGCCGACGATTCCGCGAAGGCATCCTACGTGGCGGCGGACCTCCTGTCGCAGGCGGAGCACGACGAGGACGCGTTCGTCGCCCTGGTGACCGATTCCGGGGTTCTTTCCGGCGAGGTGGAGGCGGAGCTCATCCGCCAGGCGAAGAAGCTTCCCCGCAGGGAGATCATCGCCGCGTCCCTTGCGCGGGCCTGCGGTTTCTTAGTGCGGAGCGTGGAAGAGGGGATCGGCGTGGTCAACGACATCGCCCCGGAGCACCTGAGCCTCATGGTGGAGAATCCCTGGAGCGTCCTGGAGCGGGTACGGAACGCCGGCACCGCCTTCCTCGGTCCGTACAGCCCGGTGGCGGTCGGCGATTACCTGGCGGGGATCAACCACACGCTCCCGACGGGGGGGGCGGCGAGATTTTCCTCCCCTCTCGGGGTGGCCGACTTCCTGAAAAGGATGAATGTGGTATCATATCAAATTCGCGCGCTTACAGCCGATGCGCCGCACGTCGTGAGACTGGCCGGAAAGGAAGGCCTCACCGCCCACGCGCAGGCCGTCCTGGAACGGATCAAAGGGGAGGCGTGAAGCGAATGCCCAGGGAAGCCAAGATCGTCCGCAAGACGAAGGAGACCGAAATCGCCCTGTCGCTCCGGCTCGAAGGGGGCGGGGAGGGGAAAGTCTCCACGACCGTGCCGTTCTTCGACCACATGCTCGCCCTTTTTTCCCGCCACGGCGGGTTCGACCTGGAGATCAATGCGAAGGGGGACACCGGGGTCGACTTCCACCATCTCGTGGAGGACGTCGGAATCTGCCTCGGGGAGGCCTTCCGCAAGAGCCTCGGCAACATGGCGGGGATCACGCGCTACGGGTTCGCGAGCGTCCCGATGATCGAGTCGCTGGCCAACGTCAGCGTGGATGTCTCCGCGCGCCCCCACCTCGTCTTCCACTGCCCCGTCAGGAGCGGGAAGGTCGGCGCCTTCGACGTGGAGCTCGTGGAGGAGTTTCTCCGGGCGTTCTCCCAGTCCTCCGGCGTCTGCATCCACGTAAACGTACCCTACGGGACGAACGCGCACCACACGATCGAGGCGGTCTTCAAGGCCCTCGCGCGGTCGGTGGCCGAGGCCGTGCGGGTAGACCCCCGGGTCAAGGGGGTTCCGTCGACAAAGGGCGTCCTTGGATGAGCTGGAAGGATGCGATCGGCATCGTCGACTACGGCATGGGGAACCTCCGGAGCGTCAGCAAGGCGCTGGAGTCTCTCGGGTTTTCCACGCGGGTGAGCGGGAGCGCCGTCGAGCTGTCACAGTGCAGGGGAATCGTCCTGCCCGGGGTGGGCGCGTTCCGCGACTGCATGGGGAACCTCGGGCGGCAGGGGCTCCTTCCCTTCCTGGGCGACGTTCTCGCCGACGGCAGGCCGTTCCTGGGGATCTGCCTCGGCCTGCAGGTCCTCTTCACCGAGAGCGAGGAGTTCGGCAGGCACAAGGGGATCGGGTTCTTTCCGGGGAAAGTCGTCCGCTTCCCGTCGGGAATGAGGTCGCCCGGAGGTGCGGGCGGGTCTTCCGCCCTGAAGGTGCCCCACATGGGGTGGAACCGCGTCGAGTTCACGATGGATCACCCGGCGCTCCGCGGGATCCCCAGCGGCACCTACTTTTACTTCGTCCATTCCTACTATGTGGAACCCGGGGACCCGGCGGTTACGGCCTGCCGGACGTCCTACGGAGTCGAGTTCACGGCGGGGGTGGGAAGGGGGAACCTCCTGGCGGTTCAGTTTCACCCCGAGAAGAGCCAGGTGGCGGGGCTTGCCCTTCTCGCCAATTTCGGGCGGCTGTGCCTCGAGGCCGCGGGAGGGGTCGGGGATGGCGGTCCAGGTAATCCCGGCGGTCGACATCCAGGGAGGCAAGGCGGTCCGGCTGCGGCAGGGGCGCCCCGAGGAGTCCACCGTATTCGATGACTCTCCCCTGGAGGCGGCGAAGCGGTTCGCGGCGGCCGGCGCGACCCGGCTGCACGTGGTGGATCTCGACGGCGCCTTCCTCGGGAAGCCGGTCAACTTCGACATCATCCGCCGGATCGTTGCCGCGGTGGATGTACCGGTCCAGGTGGGCGGCGGGGTTCGGAACTTCCACATCGCCTCCCGGTACCTCGGCTCGGGGGTGTCCCGGGTCATCCTCGGGACCTCCGTCGTCCGCAACCCCGAGGAGGTTCTCCGGATCACGAAGGCCTATCCCGGAAAGGTCGCCGCCTCGATCGACGCCCGGGACGGACGGGTGGCGATACGGGGCTGGGTGGAGGTGACCGGCGTGGACGCCGTGGATCTCGCCCGCCAGATGGAGAAGATCGGGGTCTCCTGCTTCATCTACACGGACATCGCCCGGGACGGCATGATGGCCGGCCCCAACTACCGCAGCATCAGCGGGTTCGCGAAGGGCCTCGCGACCCCCGTGATCGCCTCGGGCGGGGTGACCACCCTGGCGGACGTGGAGGCGATCCGGGCTATGGAAAACGAGGGTGTAACGGGAGTGATCATCGGGCGGGCGCTGTACGACGGCTCCATTTCCCTGCCCGACGCCCTGCTGCTGGAAAGGCAGTGAGAACGAAAGGCGATGCTGGCCAAGCGGATCATCCCGTGCCTCGACGTGAAGGGCGGCCGCGTCGTCAAGGGGGTCAACTTCGTCAACCTGAAGGACGCCGGCGACCCCGTGGAGATCGCGCGCAGGTATGACGAGGAGGAGGCCGACGAACTGGTCTTCCTCGACATCACCGCTTCCCACGAGCACCGGGACATCATCATCGACGTCGTCCGAAGGACGGCGGAGCAGGTGTTCATGCCCCTGACGGTCGGCGGCGGGGTGCGGGCGCTTCCCGACATCCGGAGCCTCCTGTCCGCCGGGGCCGACAAGGTGTCGATCAACACCGCCGCGGTCGCGGATCCCGGTTTCGTCCGGCAGGCCGCGGAGCGGTTCGGAAGCCAGTGCACGGTGGTCGCGATCGATGCCCGCGCTGTCCCCGGCCTGCCGGGGAGCTGGGAGGTCTACACCCACGGGGGGCGGCGCCCAACGGGGATCGACGCGATCGCGTGGGCCGCGAGGATGGAGGAGCTGGGGGCGGGGGAGATCCTGTTGACGAGCATGGACCGGGACGGGACGCGGGACGGCTACGACATCCCCCTGACCCGGGCCATCGTCGACCGCGTGGGGATCCCGGTGATCGCTTCCGGCGGAGTCGGAAGCCTCGAGCACCTGCTGGAGGGAGTGGCGGAGGGAGGGGCGGACGCGGTGCTGGCGGCCTCGATCTTTCACTACTGCGAGTACACGGTCGGGGAGGCGAAGGAATACCTGCGGCGGAACGGCGTGTGCATGCGGCCGAGCGCCCGGGGAGTCATGCGAGTGGCGGAGGGGGGGAGGGAGGCGATCCCCGGGTCCGGGACGGGAGAGGGAAGATGACGGCGGACGAACTGATCGCGGCGGTCAAATTCGACGACCGCGGGCTTGTCCCGGTGGTGACGCAGGATGCCTCCGACAACGCGGTGTTGATGGTGGCCTGGGCCAACGCCTCCGCCATCCGGAACGCCTTCGAGACGGGGCGGGCCACCTATTGGAGCCGGTCCCGGAAATCCCTGTGGGTCAAGGGGGAGACATCCGGCCACTTCCAGGAGCTGGAGGAGGTGCGGTACGATTGCGACGTGGACACCCTGCTGTACCGGGTGCGGCAGAAGGGCCCCGCGTGCCACACGGGGGAGAGGACCTGCTTTTATCGAAGCGCCTGGCGGCGCGGGAGGGAATGACCATGGCGGAAGAATGCATCTTTTGCAAGATCGTCCGGAAGGAGGTGCCGTCGCAGCCCATTTTCGAGGACCACGACCTGATCGCCTTCCCGGACCTCCACCCGATCGCGCCGGTTCACATCCTGGTCGTCCCGAAGGAGCACATGCAGAACCTGAACGACGTGGGGAAGAACGACGTGGGCATCTTAGGGAAAATGCTTCGTCTTTCCGCAAAAATAGCGAACGAGAAGGGGGTCGCCGAATCGGGCTACAGGGTCGTCATCAACAACGGGGAGGATGGGGGGCAGGTCGTTCCGCACCTGCACCTCCACCTGATCGGCGGAAAGGCGCTGGCGCACCAGCTGGGCTGACGCCGGGGTCCGGAGCCGATTTCCTTGACTTTCGGGGGAAATAGCGTACAATTATTTGATTTTCGGCATCAGGTTGGCATGGGAAGGGGTGATCAGTTTATGCCGGGCGTCCGTGTGAAGGAAGAGGAGCCCTTTGAAAGCGTCCTGAAACGGTTTAAAAAACAGTGTGAGAAGGCCGGTATCCTTTCGGAGATCCGCAAACGCGAGCATTACGAGAAACCGAGCGTCAAGCGGAAGAAGAAGGCGTTGGCGGCCAGAAAGCGCGCGTTGAAGAAAATGAAGAAGATGAGCCGGTAGCGGATGGGGCTTTCCGACCGGTTGCGGCAGGACATGCAGAAAGCGGCCAAGGAGAGGAATCCCTTGGCCCTTTCTGCTTTGCGGATGGCGCTCGCCGAGATCAAGAACAAGGAGATCGAGGTGAGGGGGCCGCTCTCCGACGAGGCGATCCTCAAGACGCTTGGATCGATGGTAAAGAGGCGCCGCGAGTCCATCGAAGCTTTCCGGAAGGGGAACCGTCCCGACCTTGTCGCGCAGGAGGCGGGCGAGATCGCCATCCTGGAAGTCTACCTCCCCCAGGGGCTCTCCGGGGAGGAGGTTGCCTCCCTCGCGCGGGAGGCGATCGCGGCCGCCGGGGCCAAGGCCCCGTCCGACATGGGCCGCGTCATGAAGGAACTGATGCCGAAGGTTGCGGGCCGCGCCGACGGAAAGATGGTGAGCGAGGTCGTCCGACGGCTGCTCTCCGGCTGACGCGACGCCGAAACCTTCTCGTCCCGGGCGAACTGCTCGCCGGGGACTTTTTTTGTCTGACCTTGAACGTATAGGTCCGAGGCCGCGGGGAACGTGGGAGGTCGCATCACCGAAAGCACCATCCGCGAAATACGGGAAAAGGCGGATATCGTGACGATCGTGTCCGAGACCGTTTCCCTTTCGCGCAGCGGCTCGAGCTTCCGGGGCTTGTGCCCGTTCCACAGGGAGAAGACGCCGTCCTTTTTCGTCCACCCCGCGAGGCAGGCGTTCAAGTGCTTCGGCTGCGGGGAGGGCGGCTCGGTCTTTCACTTTTTAATGAAAGCGCGGAACCTTTCCTTCGCCGAGGCGGTCGAGGACCTCGGGGAAAGGGTCGGCGTTCCGGTCCAGTACGAGAAGGGGCCCATCCAGCCGCGGCCCGGCGAGGACCTCTACCGGATCCTCAAGCTGGCGTCCGAGGCGTACCGCGATCTTCTCCGGTCTTCGCCGTCGGGGAAGGCCGCCCGCGAGTTCCTGGCCCGGCGGGGCGTGGCCCGGGAAGCCGAGCAGGAGTTTTTCCTCGGGTACGGGGGCGGGGGGAAGGACCTGCTCTCCGTCCTGGCGCGGGAAGGGGTCGACCTCGGGCGGGCGGCGCAGGCGGGGCTTCTTTTCCTGCAGGAGGGAGGAGGTTACCGGGAGCGTTTCCGGGGGCGGGTGATCTTTCCCGTCACGGACGCCCGGGGGCGGGTGTGCGGGTTCGGCGCGAGGGCGCTCACCGACGCCGACCCGAAGTACCTGAATTCCCCGGAATCCGAGCTCTACCGGAAAAGCTCCCTGCTGTACGGTCTTTTTCAGGCGCTTCCGGCCATACGGAACGACAAGAGGGTGGTGGTGGTCGAAGGGTACATGGACCTCATCGGGCTGTGGCAGAAAGGCGTCCGGAACGTCGTGGCCACCTGCGGGACGTCCCTCACGGAAAGCCACGCCCGGACACTGAAGCGCCTGTCGGATACGGTCATCTTAATGTACGACGGGGACGTCGCGGGCAAGAAGTCGTCCGTCCGTTCCGGAGGGCCATTGTACACGGCGGGGGTGAGTCCCCTGGTCCTGTTCCCTCCCAAGGGGATGGACCCCGACGACTGGGCGAAGGAAACCCCGGCCGGAGAGCTGCAGGACAAGATCGCGCGGGCAATTCCCCTGATGGAGTACATCGAGCGGGCCGCGGCACGAAAGTACGATCTCTCGCAGATCTCCGGGAAACTCTCCTACCTCCGGCTCATGGGGAAGTATGTCCCGTGGGTCACCGAGCCCGCGGAGCAGAGGCTTTACGTCCAGAGGGTCGCCCGGACAGCCGGCCTGCCGGAGGAGACCGTGCTCGAGCAGCTGCGGGGGAAAAAAGGCGTCGCGTCACCCGGGGTCCCCGACATCCCCGGAAGGCCGTCCGGCGGCCTGCCGGAGGAGGACATGCTCCTGCGCCTGCTGTACCGGGACGCGTCGCTGATCGGCGATGTCTGCCGGGACGGGGTACTGGATTATCTCGAGGGGGAGGAGATCCGGGAGGTGGTCGCCCGCCTTTCCCGGCGCGCGGGGAAAGGGGACGAGGCGGACCTCAACGCGGTCCTGGACGAGGAGATTTCGGCGGGGGCGAGGAAGCGGCTCTCCGAGGAGATCTTCCGGGCGGAGATGTCCGCCGTGGACGCGCGGCGGATCTACCCGGACGTGGTGCTGGGCCTGAGGATCCGGAAGCTGGACCGGGAGATCGCCCGTCTCGGGGAAGCCCACAAGGCGGCGGTCGCCGCAGGCGACGCGGAATTGTCACAGGAGAGGTTCACGGCGCAGAAGACCGCAAGGATCGAGAAGGAGCGGCTCATGCGCGAACGCAGAATGCGAATATGAGGTGAGGCGGAATGGCCAGGCGGAAACAGCTGGACGGCATCGACGGGCTGGTGGAGAAGGGGCGCGCGCAGGGGTTCGTCACCTACGATGAGCTCAACAGCGTCCTGCCTCCAGACGTCCTCACGGGGGACCAGATCGACGATGTCATGGAAATTTTCGGGGAGAACGCGATCGAGGTCGTCGACGTCTTCCAGAAGGTTCCCGTCGCGGGGCGGCCCCTTTTGATCGGCGAAGAGGAAGCTGCCGAGGAGGAGGAGGCCGCGGTCGAGGAGGAGGCCGCGGTCGAGGAGGAGGAGGAGATCGACTACGCCGGCGGGATCAAGGGGAACGACCCCGTACGCCTCTACCTGAAGGAGATGGGCTCGATCCCCCTGCTGAACCGGGAGGGCGAGGTCAGCCTCGCCAAGCGGATCGAGGACGGCGAGCGGGACATCGTCTCGGCCGTGAAGAAATGCCGCATCGCCCTGGACGAGCTGAACGACATCGGGACGAAGCTGAAGGCGGGCGAGCTGCAGATCCGGGACGTCATCAAGGACCTGGACGAGGACTCCACCGAGGAGGACGAGCAGCAGGCCAAGGACAAGGTGCTGAACATCATCGCGCGGATCCGGAAGACCCGCCAGGCGTTAAAGGAGTGCGGCGAGCGCCTGAAGAAGAAACGGCTGCCCGAGAAGGAGAGGAAGGCCCTGCGGAAGCGGGAGGCCGACCTGGGCGCCCGCGTGGCGGATCTCATCCGGGAGATCCACCTCAAGGAGCGCCAGATCGAGGTCATCAGCGGCAAGATCCGGGACTTCGCCGACAGCGTCGAGGAGGCGGAGGGGCAGATCCGGGCCTGCTGCGGCAGGACGAGGATGGGAGAGAAGGACCTCCTCGCCCTTATCCGGGACATCAAGGGCCGGAAGGCGAAGCTGGCGCAAGCGGCGATGCGGCTGCACGTCGGAAAGGACCGGCTCTTAGGGATGGAGGGGATCATCCGCGATGCGAGGGCCCGGATCCGGAAGGTGGAGCGGGAGGCGGGGCTCGGCGCGGCGGAGCTCAAGGAGACCCTGCGGGCGATCGAGGAGGGGGAGCGCAAGGTCCGGGAGGCCAAGCGCGAGCTCGTCGAGGCGAACCTGCGCCTCGTGGTGTCCATCGCCAAGAAGTACACCAACCGCGGGCTGCAGTTCCTCGACCTCATCCAGGAGGGAAACATCGGCCTGATGAAGGCGGTCGACAAGTTCGAGTACCGGCGGGGGTACAAGTTCTCGACCTACGCCACCTGGTGGATCCGCCAGGCGATCACGCGGGCGATCGCCGACCAGGCCCGGACCATCCGGATCCCGGTGCACATGATCGAGACGATCAACAAGCTGATCCGGACGTCCCGGTACCTCGTCCAGGAGCTCGGTCGCGAGCCGACGCCGGAGGAGATCGCGGCTCGGATGGACATCCCGCTCGAGAAGGTCCGCAAAGTGCTCAAGATCGCGAAGGAGCCGATCTCGCTGGAGACGCCTATCGGGGAGGAGGAGGACAGTCACCTGGGCGATTTCATCGAGGACAAGAACACGGCTTCCCCCGTGGAGTCCGTCATCAACATCGACCTCGCCGACCAGGTGACGAAGGTCCTGGGCTCGCTGACGCCGAGGGAGGAGCGTGTCCTCCGGATGCGGTTCGGCATCGGCGAGAAGTCGGACCACACCCTCGAGGAGGTGGGACAGGACTTCGAAGTGACGCGGGAGAGGATCCGGCAGATCGAGGCCAAGGCGCTCCGCAAGCTGCGCCACCCCAGCCGGAGCAAGCGGCTGCGGACGTTCCTCGAGTAGGGCGCGGCGATTGACAAAAGCGTGGTTTGACGGAAAAATGCAGACAGTCGACAGGAAACAGCTCATGAGGGCCCATAGCTCAGTTGGTCAGAGCCACCGGCTCATAACCGGTCGGTCCCTGGTTCGAGGCCAGGTGGGCCCACCATCACTATCTTCGTCATGCGGCGGGGACGTTCGTTCGTGGAGATGAAGAACCTGCGAAATGCACCGGCTGCCGGTGCATTTTTCGTTTGTCGAGAGCGAGCGGGCTAGGGGAGTGAGCCCCCGCGCCCGAATCACGGTCAGGGACGCATGGCGGGCGCTCGATGAGCATTTTCCATTCGCTCACCGCGCCGACTGGGACAACGTGGGGATTCTCTTAGGGGATCCGGAAGCGCCCGTAAGGTCCGTCCTCGTCGCGCTCGACGCGACCCCGGCGGTCCTCGCCCTGTGCCGGCAGGCCCGTCCCGACCTTCTCATCACCCACCACCCGGTGATCCACACCCCCCTGAAATCCATCCGTCCCGACGACGGGGCCTCGGCCGCCGCGTTCGTCCTGGCGGGGATGAGCGTGGCGGTGATCTCCGCGCACACCAACGCGGACGTCGCACCCCGGGGTGTGTCCTGGGCCGTGGCGCGCAGGCTCGGGCTCCTCGGTATCCGGCCGCTTCTCCCGGGGGAGCCTTCGGACGCATGCAAGGTGGCCGTCTTCGTCCCTCCGGAGGCCGCCGACGCCGTGCTGGACGCGATCGCGGAAGCCGGCGGCGGCCGCATCGGCGCTTACTCCCGCTGCTCGTTCCGGACGGCGGGGGCGGGGACCTTTCTCCCGGCGGCGGCGGCCCACCCCTATCGGGGCAAGGCCGGGAGTGAGGAGAGGGTCGACGAGGTGCGGCTCGAGTCGGTTGTCGCCCGAAGCCTGCTGCCGAAGGTGCTCGCGGCCGCCCGCGCCGCGCACCCGTACGAGGAGCCGGCCATCGACGTCTATCCCTTGACGGGCGGCGCGCTCGGAGGCGGTGTCGGCGCCGTGGGAGACCGGAAGGCCCCCGTGTCCCTCGAGGATGCGCTGGAGGAGATTTTCACGAGAATACGCCCTTCCTGGATCCGGGTCGCCGGGACGAGGAGGAAGAAGGTGCGGCGGGTCGCGGTCGTCGCCGGAAGCGGCTCGGAGTTCGCGCGGGCGGCGCGGGAGGCCGGGGCCGACCTGTTCGTCACCGGGGACATGAAGTATCACCAGGCGCTCGAGGCCGCCGCGGGAGAGATGCCCGTGGCCGACGTCGGGCACGGTTCGGCGGAGAAATGGATCCTGCCGGAATTCCGGAGAGTGCTCGCGGGGAGGTTCGGAAAGGGCCTCGCGATCCGCGTTTTCATGGAAGAGGAGCCCCTGAGGATGTTTCGTCCGGGGGAACGGAGGGGAGGGAAGTCGTCTTGATGGAACAGATGAAGATCCTGATCGACCTGCAGGAAATCATGACCGGCATGAAGGTCGTGGAAGCGGAGAAGCGGAAGGTGCCGCTCCAGGTTGCCGACCTCAAGGCCCTCTTCGAGGAGAGGGAGGCGAAGTTCCTGTCCACCCAGAAGGAGTTCGAGCAGCTGAGGGGGGACCGCCGCGAGAAGGAGCGGGAAATCGAGGAGGAGCGCGACAAGGTCGAGCGGGCCAAGGCGAAGCTCATGTCGATCAAGACGAACAAGGAATATTACGCGATGCTCAAGGAGATCGAGGCGACCAAGCGGACCAACGCCGAGCGGGAGGAGGAGCTGCTTTCGGTCATGGGCCGCCACGAGGAATCGGAGAAGCGGCTGGCCGAGTTCAAGGCGGAAGTCGACGAGGTGGGGGGTCAGTACCGCGAGCGGATGGTCGATATCGAGGCGAAGATGGCGAGCTTCGACAAGGAGATCGCAGCCCTCGAGGCGAAGAAGGCCGCGGTGGCGTCGCGCATCGACAAGGGCCTCGCCCGGCGCTTCGAGATGATCTTCGACCGGCGGGACGGGATCGCGATCGTCCCGGCGAGGAACCAGTCCTGCATGGGGTGCCACATGAACATCTCCCCCCAGCTCTTCAACCTGCTGCAGCGGGACGACCGGATCCACACCTGCCCCAACTGCAACCGGATCCTTTATTTCGAGGTGCGGGAAGCGGAGGCCACGGCGGAATGAAGGGCCGGGCGCTCACTCTCCGGACCGACGGCGCCAGCCGGGGGAACCCGGGGCCGGCCGGGATCGGGGTGGTGATCGAGACCGACGGGACCGCCGACCGGCTCGAGTTTTGCGCGTACATCGGGGAAACCACCAACAACGTGGCGGAATATCGCGCGCTCCTCCTCGCCCTCGAGGAGGCGGAGAAACTGTCTCCTTCCTCCGTCACGGTGAGGTCCGACTCCGAGCTGCTGGTCCGGCAGCTGAACGGACTCTACAAGGTCAAGTCGGAGCACCTGAAACCCCTGGTTCTCGAGGCCGCCCGGAGGTTGCGGCGATTTCCGGCGGCGCGTATACTGCACGTGGGGCGCGAGGAGAACGGAACGGCTGATCTCCTCGCGAACCGCGCGATCGACGCTCATTTCAAGAAAGTCTGAGGAGGTCAGGCGGCCGCCGGCCCCTTCTTTACGGAAGGGGCGGGAGGAAAGTCCGGGCTCCGCAGGGCAGGGTGCCGGGTAATCCCCGGTGGGGGCGACCCCGAGGACAGTGCCACAGAAAACATACCGCCCTCCGTAGCGATGGCGAAAGCCATCGCGAAGGAGGGTAAGGGTGAAATGGTGAGGTAAGAGCTCACCGCGGGCCGGGCAACCGGCCTGGCACGGCAAACCCCACCCGGAGCAAGACCGAATAGGAGGGCAACGGCCCCGCCGTTTTCCGGCGGGACCGGAAGGGCGGCCCGCCCGGGGCCCTCGGGTACAGGTCGCTGGAGGCGCGCGGCGACGCGCGCCCTAGAGAAATGGCCGTCACGCGGCGGGTTTCCCGCCGCGGACAGAACCCGGCTTACGGCCTCCTCAGGCCTTTTTTTCGAAATCCCGCAGTTCACCCCCGGCGGGGGACACTCCTGGTGGGGCGGGGACACTCCTCAACGTGAAACTTGAGAAAACCAAAATCAGGAATGTCCCCCGCAACAAATGGGAATGTCCCCCTAAAACAACAACGGAAAAGGAGCGGAGAGATGGCAGAGTTCCAGTACCAGGATCCCTTTCCCCTCGGAAA
>CAYILU010000010.1:0-4077 GCA_964364235.1 uncultured bacterium
GTTCCACCACTTCGGCACTTTGAGGAGAAACCATATTATCGACCCGGCATGCGAAAATCAAGGGGGCGCAGGACTGGTGTGTGCCGTGACTCTCTCCTTTCCATAATCCCGCATTCGCCTTATCCTTCCTAAGGCAATCTTCCCGGGGGGGATCACCCATGGCGAACGAAAACAGCAAACAAAGCGGGCTCTATCGGAACTGGGTCAGCTACTTCGGGGCGCTCGTCTCGGCAGGCAGCATACTGCTCATCGTATTCTCCATCGCCCTCACCTTAAGCCTCAAGCGCACCAGCCCCTACATCGGGATCTTCACGTACATGGTCTTCCCGACTTTCTTCGGCGTGGGGGCCATCCTGTTCCTCTACGGGATGCGGCGCGAGAGCTTGAGGCGCCGACGCGCGGAGACCGAGGATGCGCTTCCCTATCCCCGGGTCGACCTCAACGACCCCGCGCAGCGGAAGTGGTTCAGCTACATCGTCCTCGGCGGGACGGCCCTCGCCATCCTGATGACCTTCGTTACGTACAATGCCTTCCTGTACAGCGAGTCGGTCTCCTTCTGCGGAACCCTGTGCCATAGCGTGATGAGGCCCGAATACGAGGCCTACAAGGCTTCCCCCCACGCGCGGGTCAGCTGCGTGGATTGCCACGTCGGCCACGGCGCCTCCTGGTACGTCAAGGCCAAGGTCTCGGGGGCCCGGCAGGTCCTGGCGGTGCTCTTCAAGAGCTACCCGACACCCATCCCGACGCCCATCGAGAATCTGCGCCCCGCCCGGGAGACGTGCGAGGAATGCCATTGGCCGGCGAAGTTCTTCGGCACCCAGCTGATGCAGATCCCCCACTTCCGGTACAACGAGAAGAATACCCCCGAGCAGATCAGCATCGGCGTCAAGACCGGGGGGGGAAGCGCAGCCCTGGGCGGAAGCGCAGGCATCCACTGGCACATGATCATTCAGAACAAGGTCCAATACGTCGCCGTGGACCGGCAGAAACTTGAGATCCCGTGGATCGAGGTGCGACACGCGGACGGACGCGTGGACGAGTACACGAGTCTCGATTTCAAGGGCACGAAAGAGCAGCTTGCATCGCTTCCCAGGGACGACATGGACTGCATGGACTGCCACAACCGGCCGACCCACACCTTCAATCCTCCGGAAGGGGCGGTGGACCAGTCGATGTCGACCGGCGCTATTTCACGGACGCTGCCGTGGGTCAAAAAGGTGGTCGTGGATGCCATTGTCCGGGAGTACGCCACCACGGAGAAAGCCCACGAGGGAATGCGGGAAGAGATCTCGAGCTTCTACAAGAAGCGGTACCCGGGGGTCTTCAAGGACCGGCCGGCCGACGTGGAAAACGCCATCGTGAACGCAATCGGCATTTACGACCGCAGTGTCTTCCCCGAGATGAAGGTGAACTGGAAGACGTACCCCTCCAACATCGGGCACCGGAACTGGCCGGGCTGCTTCCGATGCCACGACGGCCGGCATGTCTCCGGGACGGGAAAGGTCCTGAGCATGGAATGCACGGACTGCCACACGTTCCCCGTGCGCTCGCCGCTGATGCCTCTCGGGACCGTTGCGTCGAAGAGCGGGATGGCATGGCACCCGGTGGAGCTCTCGGGGAAGCACGGCCGCATCTTGTGCAGCCGGTGCCACTCGGCGGGGTACCGACCCCCCACGGACTGCGCGGAGTGCCACAAGATCGCCACGTCCGCGCCGATGATGTCGTCGATGACGTGCGCCGACTGCCACCGCAAGGCGCAGGAGGCACGGCCCGTCGCCGATTGCAAGGAATGCCACGAGAGCCTCTCCGGCCTTCACCGGAAGGGAGGGCATCCCGAGACGGCGTGCACCGATTGCCACAAGCCGCACTCCTGGGCCGTCGCCGGCCGCGACCTCTGCATCGAATGCCACAGCGACATGAAGGATCACAACAAGGACCGCGGGGCGTGCACGAAGTGCCACGTTTTTCGGGCAAAATAAGCGGGGGATGCCCCTCACATCTCCGTTCCCGCTTTATAGGAGCTGCGGACCAGGGGTCCCGCCACGACCCGGGTGAACCCCATCTTCCGGGCCGTGTCCGCGAAGGAGGAGAACGCCTCGACGGGCAGGTATTCCCTGGCC
Source organism: uncultured bacterium (assembly GCA_964364235.1). GTDB lineage: Bacteria > Desulfobacterota > Deferrimicrobia > Deferrimicrobiales > Deferrimicrobiaceae > JAKALO01. The sequence continues at coordinate 2,121 of CAYILU010000010.1, forward strand.
GGCGGGTGGCTGCGGGAGGGGGGAAGGTATTGCCCCAGCGTGACGGACCGGACCCCTGCACAGAATAGGTCCTCCATCACTGAAGCCACCTCGTCGCGGGTCTCCCCCAGGCCGACCATCAGCCCGGATTTGAGCTCCATCCGTGGCGCATAGGCGTGCGCACGCGCCAGCAGCTCCAGCGAACGCATATACACCGCCTTGTTTCTGAACTCGGGATAAAGGCGGGGGACGGTTTCCACGTTGTGGGCGAGGACGTGCGGGCGCGCCGCCACCACCTTCCGCAACGCCTCCCAGTTGCCGCCGAAGTCCGGCACGAGGAGCTCGACGGAGGTGGACCCCGCCCGCTTCCGGATCTCCTTCACCACCTGGACGAACTGCGAGGCTCCTCCGTCCGGAAGGTCGTCGCGGGTGACCGAGGTCACGACGACGTGCTTCCACCCAAGCTCCACGGCGGCCCAGGCGACCCGCGTGGGTTCGAACGGGTCGGGCGGGCCGGGCGTGCCCGCCCGGACGCTGCAGAAGGCGCAGCCGCGGGTGCAGGTGTCCCCCAAGATGAGCACGGTCGCGGTCCCCTCCCCCCAGCACTCCCCCAGGTTGGGGCACCGCGCGTCGCGGCAAACCGTCCGCAGGCCATAGCGGCGGAGCACCTCCGTAACTTTCTCCACGTTCTCTCCGGAAGGGGCCCGCACCTTGAGCCACGGGGGTCGGACGGAAGGGGGAAGGGGCCTCACGAGAACCCCCGCAGGTGCCTGTCGCAGAAAAGGGCCACCGCCTCGCGCACACCGTCCATCGGGATTTCCCGCCCGGCGACTTCCGCGATGGATGTGGCCTCCCGGCCCTTCAGGCCGCACAGGTGGATCCGGCGGAAATAGGAAAGGTCGGTGCTCACGTTGAGCGCGAACCCGTGGTAGGTGACCCACCTCCGGACGCCGATGCCGATCGACGCGATCTTTTTCCTCGCCGCCCATACCCCGGTAAGCCCCTCGATGCGATCGGCTGGAACGCCGAACTCCGCGAGGGAGGCGATGAGGGCGGTCTCGATGGAACGGACGAACCGGTGGACGTCCGGCCTGGCCAGCAGAATGATCGGATATCCGACCAGCTGCCCCGGGCCGTGGTAGGTAATGTCGCCGCCGCGGGAGACCCGTTCCACGCCGATCCCCTCCCGTGCCAGCGACTCCTCGGGGACCAGGAGGTTCGCATCGTCGCCCGTCCGGCCGATCGTATAGACGTGCGGGTGAGTGAGCAGCAGGAGGGTGTCGGGAACCTCCCCGGCCACCCGGCGCTCCAGGTACCCCATCTGGAGCTCCAGCGCGCACTTGTACTCGATATGTCCAAGGCGGATGATCTCCACCGGTGCGCTCTCCTTACCCGGGAAACTCCCCCGCCTCCAGGATCTCGCGGACACGGAAGAGGAACCCGTTCCCCGTGACCCCGTCGATGACGCGGTGGTCGTACCCCAGCGCGAGGTACATCATCGGCCGGATGACGATCGCATCCTCGCCGCCCAGCTGCGCCACGACGGGCCTCTTCACGACCTGCCCCATTCTCAATATGCCGACCTGGGGCTGGCTGATGATCGGCGTCCCGAAAAGATTTCCCTTGGGCCCCGGGTTGGAGATGCTGAACGTCCCCCCCGCGAGCTCGTCCGGCAGGATCCTGTGTGCGGCAGCCCTGGACGCGAAATCCTCCACGACCGCGGAGATCTCCAGGAGCGTCTTCTTGTCGGCATCCCGGATGACGGGCACGATGAGCCCCCTGGAGGTGTCCACCGCCACGCCGATGTGGATCGCCTTTTTGATCACGGTGGATTCGCCGACCACGGAGGCGTTCATCACGGGGAACTCCCGGAGCGCGCGGACCGTCGCGAGGAGGACGAACGGGAGGTAGGTCAGCGAGATCCCTTCCCTCTTTTTCGCCTCGCGGTACGCCGCCACCCTGTGCATGTCCACCTCGG
>CAYILU010000010.1:4177-16954 GCA_964364235.1 uncultured bacterium
CCGTCGATCCCCGTCCCGGGGATCTCCGAGAGGTCGAGTGCGTGCTCGATGGCCATCCGGGCGACCACGGGCGAGATCCGGATCCTGGGCCTTTCGGGGGAGGGCGCCGGCGGGGTAGGCGCAGCAACCGTTTCCACACGGGGAGGGGCCGGGAGCGGCGGCCCGGTCCGGCGGGCCATCGCGCCGGGGAACCCTTCCGTCTCCTCGTCCCAGGGGGCTTTCGGGGGAGGCGCCTCCGGGGGCGGGACGGCCGCCGACATCGAAGTCTCGATCCGCGCGATCGGAGCGAGCACGGGAACCGTGTCCCCCTCCTTCGCCAGGATCTCCACGATCACCCCGGCCGCGGGGGAGGGAATCTCGGCGTCCACCTTGTCGGAAGAGATCTCCACCAGCGGCTGGTCCTTGGCCACGATGTCGCCCGCCTTGACGAGCCACCTGGCCACCACCCCTTCGATCACGCTTTCCCCCAGCTGGGGCATGACGACGTCGACGCGCATCTGCCTTACCCCTTTCCCCTTGATGCCGCCGCCCCGGTTCAGCGGTCAGGCATTGATGAACAGGGGGCCTGATCCGCTGCAACCGGGCATTTCTAATAGGCGGCGAGTTTGCGAATGGCTTCCGTGATCTTCTCCTGGTTCGGGAGGATGTACTCCTCCAGCGGCGCCGAGAAGGCGTTGTGCGTGTCCTTCGCGGCGACCCGCATGACGGGTCCGTCCAGGTATTCGAACAACTCCTCCGCGATGCGGGCGGCGATCTCCCCGCCGATCCCGCCGGTGCGCCTCGCCTCGTGCACGATCAGGACTTTCCCCGTCTTGCCCACCGAAGCGCGGATCGTCTTCCAGTCCAGGGGAAGCAGGGTCCGCAGGTCGATCACCTCGATGTCGATCTCCTTCGCCATGTCCCTGGCGGCCTTCATCACCGCGTGCACGGGGGAGCCGTAGGCGATCACGGTAAGGTCTCTCCCCTCCTTGCGCAGGGCCGCCTCCCCGATGGGGACCAGGAACTCGGAGTCGGGGATCTCCTCCTTGATGCGGCGATAGAGGAACTTGTGCTCCAGGTAGATCACCGGGTCGTCGTCCCGGATCGCGCTTTTCAGCAGCCCCTTGGCGTCGTAGGCCGTGGCCGGGGCCACGATCTTCAGGCCCGGCACGTGGAAGAACCATGCCTCCGGGTTCTGCGAATGGTAGATCCCCCCGTGGACACCTCCCCCGCACGGCCCCCGCACGACGATCGGGCAGGCGGTCTGCCCCCCGTGCCTGTAGCGAAGGGTCGCCGCCATGTTCACGATCTGGTCGAACCCGCACGAGATGAAGTCGATGAACTGCATCTCCAGGATCGGGCGCAACCCCTGGATGGCCATCCCCACGCCGGCCCCCACGATGAGCGACTCCGAGATCGGGGTGTCGACGACCCTCTCGCGCCCGAATTTCGCGAACAGCCCGTCGGTCGCCTTGAACGCCCCCCCGAGGACCCCGACGTCCTCCCCCAGCAGGAGCACGTTCCCGTCGCGCGCCATCTCCTCGTGCATCGCCTGGTTGATCGCCTGGATATAGGAGACCAGCATCTATCCCTCCGTGACCGGCGTGGCGTAGAGATCCTCCATCGCCTCCGGCCCCTCCGGGAGGGGGGAGGCCTCCGCGAACGCCAGCGCGTCGTCGACGATCTTCTTCACCCGCGCCGCCGTTTCCGCCTTGATGGCGGCGATGTCGTACTTCCGCTTATCGAGGTAGACCTCCCACCGCTCGATGGGGTCCCGGCTCTCCCACGTGACCAGCTCATCCTCGGTCCGGTAGGTGGCCCGGTCGTGCTCTGAATGGCCATGGTACCGGTACGTCTTGCACTCGAGGAAGGTCGGGCCCTCCCCGCCGCGCGCGCGGTCGATCGCCTTCCCCGCCGCCTTCATCACCGCATGGAGGTCGTTCCCCGAGCAGACCTCCCCCTTGAAGCCGTACCCCGGTGCGCGGCTCGCGACGTCCTCCACCGCGAACTGCAGCTCGTTCGGCGTGGAGTAGGCGTAGAAGTTGTTCTCGCAGACGAAGACGACGGGCAGCTTGTGGACCCCGGCGAAGTTCATCGCCTCGTGCACGTCGCCGCGGGAACTCGCACCCTCCCCGAAGAAGGCGATCGCGACCCGGTCTTCCTTACTGACCTTGAACTTGTAGGCGGAGCCGGCCGCGACCGGCAGGGTCGCGCCCAGCATCGACGTCGCCCCGAAGATGCCGCGGGATAGATCGCCCCCGTGGAGGAAGGAGTCCTTCCCCTTGGCGAAGCCGTCCCTGCGCCCGAGGATCTGCGCCATCAGGCGGCCTGGGTCGGCCCCCTTCACGAGGAACGCGCCGAGGTCACGGTGCAGCGGGAAGACCCAGTCGTCGGCCTTGAGGTCGTGGCAGACCCCGACCGTCACCGCCTCCTGCCCCTTACCCGAGTAGACGCCCCCCTGGATCTTCCCCTGCTTGTCCAGCGTGGAGACCCGGTCCTCGAACTCCCGGATGAGGCGAAGCCAGAAATAGAGTTCCCGCTCCTTCCGCTCGTCCATGCCTTCTTTCGCCTCCTCAGATGTCGATCGCCTCGCCGCCCAACATGAGAGCCGCCTCCCGGATCGCCTCCGGCAGGGTCGGGTGGGGGTGAACGGTCCTGCCGATCTCCGCGAACGTGGCCTCGAGCGTGCGCGCAAGCGAAAGCTCGGAGATGAGGTCCGGCGCCCCGTGCCCGATGATGTGACAGCCGATCACCTCCCCGTACTTTTCCTCCGCCACCATCTTCACGAACCCCTCGGTGTGCCCCGTCGCCACCGCCCGGCCCAGCGCCGTGAAGGGGAACTTCGACACCTTCACGGGGATCCCCCGCCGGCGCGCCTCCTCCTCGGAGAGCCCGATCGTCGCGACCTCGGGCTGGCAGTAGATGCAGGCCGGGATCTTGTCGGGGTCCGGGCGCCGTGTCGCGACCCCCGCCATCATCTCCACCGCCGCGACGCCTTCCGCGGACGCCTCGTGCGCCAGGAGCATCCCGCCGATGACATCGCCGACCGCGTAGACCCCCTCGCAGGACGTCCGGAACTGCCCGTCGACCTTGATGAACCCCCGTTCCAGCTGCACCCCGCACTCCTCGAGGCCCATCCCCGCCGTGAGCGGCTTGCGGCCCACCGCCACGAGGACCTTTTCGGCGGTGAGCGCTTCCTCCTTCCCGCCGGAGGAGACCGTGAGCGTCCCCTTCGCCTTGTCCATTCCCTTCGCGGATGCCGAGGTCATCACCCGGATCCCCTGCTTGCGGAACGACTTGGCGAGTTCCTCCGCCACCTCCTTGTCCACGCTGGGGAGAAGTTGGTCCATCATCTCGACGACCGTCACTTCCGCCCCGAAGGCGCGATAGACGTAGGCGAACTCGACCCCCACCGCGCCGCCGCCCAGGACGGTGACGGAGCGGGGAAGCGTTTCCAGCGCCAGCGCGTCGTCGCTGGTCAGGACGGTTTTCCCGTCCGGCTCGATCCCCGGCAGGCCGCGAACCGCCGTCCCCGTGGCCACAAGAATATGGGTCGCGGACAGCTCCTCTTCCCCCGCCCTGACCTTTCCGGGGGAGACGATCTTCGCCTCCCCGGCGATCAGTTCGATGCCGTTCTTTTTGAATAGGTAGATCACCCCGCGCGACATCCGGTCGGCGACCTTCCGGCTCCGGCGGATGACCTCCGCGAAGTCGACGGAGAGGCCCTGGCAGGCGATGCCGTAGGCGGCCGCGTTCTTCATCTCCTCGTACAGGCCCGCGGATTTGAGGATCGCCTTGGAGGGGATGCACCCCCAGTTGACGCAGACCCCCCCCGGCCGGCCACGCTCCACCACGGCGACCCGCATCCCTAACTGCGCGCCCCGGATCGCCGCCACGTACCCGCCCGGCCCCGCGCCGATCACAACAAGGTCGAAATGCCTCATCGGACCCTCACTCGACTGCCGGCGATTCGATCTGCCGGATGACGTCATTCATGAACCGCGTGGCCGTCCCCCCGTCGATCAGCCGGTGGTCGAAGGAAAGGCTCAAGTACATCATGTCGCGTGCGACCACCTCGTCCCCGCGGACGACCGGGCGCCGTACGATCTTGTGGACGCCCAGGACGGCCGCCTCGGGGAAATTGATCACCGGGTAGCTGAACAGGCCTCCTATCGAGCCGATGCTGGTGACCGTGAAGGTGCCGCCGGTGACGTCGGCAAGCGAAAGCCTGCCGGCCCGCGCCGCCTCCGAGAGGCGCTCGATCTCCCGGGCCAGATCCAGGATCGTCTTCCCGCCGGCGTCCCGGACGACAGGGACGACGAGCCCGTCCTCCGCGTCCACGGCCATCCCGATGTCGTAATGCTTCTTGCGGACGATCTCCCCCCGCTCCTCGTCGAGAGAGACGTTCATCGCGGGGTGAACGCGCAGCGCGGTCACGACGGCCTGGAAGACGAATGGGAGAATCGTGATCTTCACCCCTTCGCGAAGGCCGATCTCCCGAAGGGACGCCCGCATCGCCAGGAGGTTCGTCGCGTCGGCCTCGTCGACCAGCAGCGCGTGCGGGATGGCGGACTTGGAGAGGACCATCTTCCTCGCCGCCATCCTGCGCTTCCCGCGGAAGGGGATCCGCTCCTCGAGCGGCTCCGTCCCGGCGGGGGTGATGCCGGCGGAGGCATTGCGGAGGTCCTCCTCGGTCACCCGCCCCCCGGGGCCGGTTCCGGAGACCTTGGACAGGTCCACCCCCAGGTCCTTCGCCAGCTTGCGCACGACCGGGGTGGCGAGCACGTCCCCCTCGCGGCGGGGGGCCTCCCCTTTTCCCATGACCGGCGGCCGAACCGTTTCCCCCGCCGGTTCGATCAAAGCGATGACCTCTCCGACCTTCACGGTCTGCCCGGCTTTCGCCAGGATTCTCGAAAGGACGCCGTCGACGGGCGAGGGGATCTCCATGTTGGCCTTGTCGGTCAGCACTTCGACGAGGGGGTCGTCCTCCCGGACCGCCGCGCCCTCGGCCGCCAGCCACCGGACGATCTCCCCCTCGGCCACCCCCTCCCCGACGTCGGGCAGCCGCAGCTCAAAGGCCATCCAGGTACCTCTCATCCCGGGAGTCGGCGCTACTCAAACATCATACCCTACGGCTTGATGACAACCATCTTGATGTTGGTCATCTCCTCGACCGCGAAGCGGACACCCTCCCGTCCCAGGCCGCTCATCTTGTTCCCGCCGTAGGGCATGTGGTCGACGCGGAAGATCGAGGTGTCGTTGATCATCACGCCACCCGCGTTGATCCGGTCCACCGCGTACAGCGCCTTCCGGATGTCGTTCGTGTAGACGCCCGCCTGCAGCCCGTACGGGGAATCGTCCACCATCCGGACCGCGTCCTCGAACTTCCCGTACTCGTAAAGGGAGACCAGCGGGGCGAACGCCTCCTGGCACATCACCTTCATCTCGGGGCGCACGTCGGCGAGGATCGTCGGGTACAGGACCCTCCCCTCCCGCTTCCCGCCGATCAGGACCTTCGCCCCCTCCGCGACCGCCTCCCGGATCCACGCCTCCGCCCGCTTCGCCTCCCCCTCGTCGATCATCGGTCCGACGTCGCAGTCCTTCTCCAGGGGGTTCCCGACCTTGAGCTTGGAAGTGGCGTCGACGAACCGGGCCGTGAACTCCTTCGCGACCGACTTGTGGACGTAGAGCCGCTGCAGGGAGATGCACACCTGTCCGGAGTTGGCGAAGGCGCTGACCACGCAGCGCGGGACCGCGGCATCGAGGTCGGCGTCGGGCTCGATGATCGTGCCCGAGTTGTTCCCCAGCTCCATCGTGACTTTCTTCAGGCCCGCCTTCCGGATGATCGCCTCGCCCACCGGCGGGCTCCCCGTGAAGGAGATCTTGGCCACGCGCGGGTCCGTGGTGATCCAGTCCCCGACGGTCCCCCCGGATCCCACCACTACGTTTACGACGCCCGCCGGAATCCCCGATTCCTCGAGGATCTCCGCGAGGCGTATCGCGGTCAGGGGTGTTGTGGACGCGGGCTTCAGGACCAGGGTGTTCCCCGCCGCCAGCGCCGGGCCCACTTTGTGTGCGACGAGATTCAGGGGGAAGTTGAACGGCGTGATGGCCGCAACAACACCCACCGGGCAGCGCAGGTAGAACCCCATCCGCCCTTCCCCCGCTGTGCTTGCGTCCATGGGGACCGTCTCCCCGTGAAGGCGCTTGGCCTCCTCGGCGGAGAACTGGAACGTCTCCACGGCGCGGGCGACCTCCCCCACGGAATACTTCCAGGCTTTTCCCGCCTCCCTGCAGATGGTCGCCGCGATTTCCTCCTGGTGCTTCGCAAGCAGCTGCGACGCCTTCTCCAGGATCCGGAACCGGCGGTGTGCCGGTGTCCGAGACCACCCGGGGAACGCCTCCCGGGCCGCCCCGATGGCACGGTCCACCGTCTCCCGGGATGCCACGGGAACGGCCCCGATCGTCTCACCGGTGTACTTGTCGATGACCGGCATCGTCTCCTTGTCCTTCACCCATTTCCCTCCGACGAACAACCGGTGCTCTTTCGTGGATTTCATGGCTGCTCCTTTCCGATGCCGATCACCTTCCTGGCCATCCCGGCCTTCCCCGGGATGTCGGCCTGCCGGAACATGACGATCCGCTGGGCCTGGGGCGACCCGGCCCCGTGGAGCGCCTCCACGAGCGTCGCCACGGAGGTCATGTTCTCGATGTACCGGCACAGCTTCCGCTTGTCCTCCGTCCGGAAGCCCGCCTTCCCCGCGAAGTACTTCTCCAGGAGCCAGCCGATCTCGCGGTTTCGGAAATCCAAGTCGGAGGGAAGCGTGGAGAGGAGCCCGCCTCCGATGTCGTGGGCCAGCCGGCCGACCTGGTACACGAAGCGGGTCACGTTCTGCTTGACCGTGTTCGCCAGGAGCGGGTCGACCAGCCAGTTCCCGGCGGGAAGCTTCGTGGCGAGCGCGGAGGAACCCACCGCCCCGGCGTAGTTCGTCTCCACGAGATGGACGATCTCGGTGAGCTTGTCCCGGACGATGGAGTTTTTGATCGTCCCGTGGATCTCGGCGAGCAGGGCCGTGGCGCCGAGGAGAACGTCGGCGTTGCCCGCCTTGCATCCCCCGTAGTTGGCGCGGTGCCACGAGGAGAACCGCTCGACGAGAAGCCCGGCGAACTCCCCCTCGCCGTCCATGAACACCCGCTCCCGGGGGACGAAGACATCCTCGAAGATCAGGGTGCTCTCTCCGCCGACCACCCCGAAGGAGGTCCCGCAGTCGAACATCCCCTCTTCCTCCTTCCGCTCGTCGTTCGTCTGCCGCCCGAAGACCAGGGAGAGCCCCGGGGCGTCGAGCGGAACCGAGCAGGTCACCGCGTAGTCCGCTCCCTCCGGCGGAAGGCCGAGGGTGGGCATCACCAGGATCTCGTGGGAGTTCACCGCCCCGGTGATGTGGGTCTTGGCGCCCCGGATGACGATCCCGTCGGGACGCCGTTCGACCACGTGGACGTACATGTCGGGGTCCGGCTGCTGCCACGGGGGCAGGGAGCGGTCCCCCTTCACGTCGGTCATCGCGCCCGCGGCCATCCGGTCTTCTCTCTGGAGCCGCTCCAGGTAGTTCCGGAACCGCGCGTGGTAGTCGGTCCCCTTCGCCTTGTCGATCTCGAAGGTGACCGACCAGATCGCGTTGATCGCGTCAAGCCCCACGCACCGCTGGAAGCAGGTCCCGGTCTCCTGCCCGATGAGGCGGAGCATCGCGATCTTCTTGATGAGGTCCTCGGCGCTCCAGAACAGGTGGGTGAACCGCGAGACCCTCTCCCCCGTCAGGGTGGAGACGGCCGTCATGAGGTCGGCATGCTTCTCTTCCCACGCGAGGTCGTAGGTGACCGCCGCCGTGCGCACGTGGGGCAGGATCGCGGGGTGGCCGAACGGGTCTTCGAGCTTCTCCCCGCGGTAGTACACCCTCGGCCGGAGGGCCTTGAGACTCTCTATGTATTGTTTCCCGTTTTTCATCGGATCTCCTCCTTCGGGCCGGACGCCCATTGGCGCTTCAGTTCCTGCTTCATCACCTTCCCTCCCGGGTTTCTCGGAAGACTGTCCACGATCCGCACCTCGACGGGCACCTTGTAGTCGGCAAGGCGGGATCGGCAGTGCCCCCGGATCGCCTCCGGGTCCAGGACCGCGCCCGGCATCGGGACCACGGAAGCGGCAGGGACCTCCCCGAAAATCGGATGCGGGATGCCCAGAACGGCCGCCTCTGCGACGCCGGGGAACGCGTAGATCACGTTCTCCACCTCGAGCCCGTAGACCTTCTCGCCACCGCGGTTGATCATGTCCTTGACGCGGTCGAGGATGGTGACCAGCCCCTCCCCGTCCACCCGGGCGATGTCCCCCGTCCTGAGCCAGCCGTCCCGGATCGCCGCCCGGGTCTTGTCCGGCAGGCCGAAATACCCCCGGACGATGTGCGGCCCCCGCAGGAACAGCTCCCCGGCCTCACCGGGCGAAAGCGCATTCCCCGAGGGGCCGCGGACCTGGGCCTCCGTGCCGGGGACGGGAAACCCGACGGAGTCGGAGCGGGAAAGGGCCATCGACGCGGGGAGGACCGTCCCCAGCGAAGAGCACTCCGTCAGACCGTAGCAGTTGTGGAGTTCAGCCGGGAGGATACGGCGGATCGACCGGATCGTCTCCGGGTCCATCGGGGCCCCTCCGTACGCGGCGACCCGCACGCAGGACAGGTCGAACTCCCCGAGGTCGTCCCTCAGCGTGATCAGCTTGTAAATGGCCGGCACCAGAAACAGCGCCGTCACGCGGTGGCGGGATATCAGGGAGAGCATCTCCCGCGTATTGTACTCCCGCTGCAAAACTACCGTCGCGCCGCAGGCCAGAAGCGCCACGAGCTGGGAGTTGAGCCCGGTGACGTGGAACAGGGGGAGGGTGATCAGCCCCGTATCCTCTTCGCGGTACCCCAGCGTGGAGCGGCATGACTCGACGTTGAACAGGGTGTTCCGGTGGGAGATCATCGCCCCCTTGGGGAAGCCGGTCGTTCCCGACGTGTACAGGAGGACCGCCACGTCTTCGGGGGAGGAGGTGGCCATCGCCGGAAGCGCCTCCCGGTCCAGCGTGCTCCGGAACGGGACCGCATCCTTCGCATCGCCGTCGGTCAGCACCCAGGTGGCGACCCCCCGGGACTCCCCGAGTCCCGATACCTTGTCGAACTGCTCCCGGGTCGTGACCACCGTCGAGGCGCCGCAGTCCGCCAGGATGTAGCCGATCTCCGGGGGGGAGAGCCGGTAGTTCACCGGCACCGCCACGTGCCCACCCGCGATCGCACCGAAATACGAAACCACGAATTCCGGCACGTTCGGGAGCAGGATCGCAACGCGGTCGCCGTTCGAGAGACCGCGCGACTTCAGGAACGCGGAAAACCGGCGGGAGGCATCATCCAGTTCCGCGTAGGTCATCTCCACGGCCGGGGGAAAGCAAAGGGCCTTCTTGTCCGCCCGCTCCGCCCCGTGGAAATGGACGATCCCCGCGATCGTCCGGAACGGCCCGGCCCTCATCTGTCCCCCTCCTCCCACCGGTCCCGGTGGATCCTCGACCGGTCGAACCGGTCTTCCCGGGGTTTCTTCACGGCGGGGATCCCGATCGGGACCAGGGAGAGGGGAACGATATGCTCCGGAAGCCCCACCAGCCGGCGGAACCCGAGCACCCGCTCCTCCAGGGGATGGACCCCGAGCCACACGGCCCCCAGTCCCATCGCGTGGGCGGCAAGCAGGATGTTCTGCGTCGCGGCGGAACAGTCCTGCGCCCAGAACGCCGGATGTTGCTCCCGGTGGAGGTCCCCGCACACCAGGATCGCCACGGGGGCGTCCGGGACCATTTTCGCATACGGGTGGAACGCCGGGACCTCCCGGAGGATGCCCCGGTCGGTGATGACCACGAAATGCCACGGCTGCTGGTTTTTCGATGAGGGGGCGCTCATGGCCGCCCGCAGGATCTCATCGATCAGGGAATCCGGAACGGGCTCCCCCGTATACCGGCGGATGCTCCTACGGGTCAGAATCGCCTCCATGGCTTCCATAAGGTTCCCCTTCACCAGATCGTCCACCCGCCGTCCACGTAGATCGTCTGGCCGGTGATGAAGTCAGACGCGCGCGAGGCCAGGAAGATCACCGTCCCTTCGAGTTCCTCCGGCTGTCCCCACCGTCCCATGGGGGTCCTCTCGTTGATGAACCGGAACCGGTCCGGGTCGTCCCGCAAGGCCGCCACGAGGGGGGTCTCGAAATAGGTCGGTCCGATCGCGTTGACGTTGATGTTGTGCTTCGCCCATTCGATCGCCATGACCTTGGTCATCTGGACGACGCCTCCCTTGCTGGAGGCATAGGCCACCAGGTTGTCCAGCGCGACGGCTCCCATGATCGAGGAGATGTTGATGATCTTCCCCCGGCCCCGCCGGATCATGTGGGGGGCGACCGCCTGCGCGACAAGGAAATACCCCTTGAGGTTGGTGTCCAGGACAAGGTCCCACTCCTCCTCCGCGAGCTGCGTCACCGGCTTGCGGATGTTCACCCCGGCGTTGTTTACGAGGATGTCGATCTCCCCGAAGTCCTTCCGGATCGCATCGACCGCTTCCCGGATCCCGTCGCGGTCCAGGACATCCATCCGGTATGACCCGGCCCTTGCGGAGAGCTGCTCGACTTCCCTTTGGGTCTCCTCCAGGTCCGCCATGCTCCTGCCGCACAGGGCGAGGGACGCTCCCGCCCTGGCGAGCCCCACCGCCATGGCCCTGCCAAGGCCCTTCGAGGCTCCGGTCACCAGGGCCACCTTGCCCGTGATGTCGAACAGATCGATGCTCATCTCCGCTCCTTCAGACGACGAGGTACTTCCGGATGATCTCCTCGTCGTTCCAGATCGATTCCATCTCCCCCTCGTGCCGGACCGCGCCTTTCTCGAGGATGTACCCGCGGTTGCACACCCTCCTGCAGAACTTGAATTTCTGGTCCGCGAGGAGAATGGTGACCCCCTGGTCCCGGATCTTTCCCAGCACCTCGATCAGGTTGGCCACGATGAGGGGAGCCAGCCCTTCCGACGGCTCGTCCAGGAGAATGAGGGAGGGGTTCGCCATGAGGGCGCGGCCGACGGCCAGCATCTTCTTCTCGCCCCCGGAAAGGTTGATCCCCTTCGACCCCAACCGGTCCCCCAGCGCCGGGAAGAGCTCGACGACCCGGGCCCGGTTCCAGTGCCCCTCCCGGGGGGAAAGGCGCCGGGCAATCTCGAGATTTTCCTCCGCGGTCAGGTCGGGAAAGATCCGGTAGTCGTCGGGGACGTAGGCGACGCCCAGGCGTGCGATCTCGTACGGGGGGAGGCCGCCGGTCTCCCTGCCCAGAAACCGGATCGATCCGCGGGTCGGAGGAGAAAGCCCGATGATCGAGCGCAGGGTCGTCGTCTTCCCCATCCCGTTTCTCCCGAGAAGGGCGACAACCTCCCCTTCCTCCACGGACAGGGAGACGTCCTGGAGAATGTGGCTGGTCCCGTAATGGGTGTCGACATGGGAGACTTCGAGGATCATCCCGTTTCGTCCCCCCCTTCGTACCGGAAGATGTCGATCACTTCGTCCCCGAGATAGACCTCTTTCACCGTCTTATCGTTCTTGATCTCCTCGGGAGGGCCGTCCCCGATGACGACCCCGCGGTGCAGCACGATGATCCGCTCGGACAGGGAAAAGACAACGTCCATGTCGTGCTCGACGACCACGAAGGTGGTTCGCCCCTCGCGGGACAGCCGCCGGATGTCCTCCAGAAGCCGCGACCGTTCCACGGGGTTCATCCCCGCGGTCGGTTCGTCCAGGAATAGCAGGGTCGGCCGGGCGGCCAGGGCCACGCCGACCTCGAGGAGGCGCTGGTCCCCGTGCGAGAGGGCGCTTGCCAGGGTGTCGCGCTCCGCGGAAAGCCCGACCCTCGCAAGGATCTCCTCCCCCTCCCGGTGTGCGTCCCTTTCCGAAGATATTTTCGCAAACGGGCTCCACGACCGCCCGGTGAGGGCCAGGATCGGGATCATGACGTTCCGGGCCGCAGACAACCCGGGGAACACGTTTACGATCTGGAAGGACCGGCAGATCCCCTGGCGGACCCTCTTGTGGACGGGAAGACGGGTGATCTCCTTCCCCCGGAAAAAGATCTTCCCGGACTGGACCGGGAGATTGCCGGTGAGCAGGTTGATCAGGGTGGACTTGCCCGCCCCGTTGGGGCCGATGATGGAGGTGAGCACCCCCTCCTCGATGGTCAGGTCAAGGTTGTCCGCGGTGCAGATCCTTCCGAAATAATTGGAGAGTCCCCGGGTTTCCAGGATCACGTTCCCCAATCCTATCCCTCCCTTGCCAAGCCGCTTCTGTGGAACAGGTCCTGCACCACGCCGACGACGCCTCCCCGGAACCCCAGGATGATGATCAGAAGGACGATCCCGAACCAGAGCATCCAGTTCTCGGTGAATCTCTGGACGATCTCCCTCATCGCCACGAAGATCAGGCTTCCCACGAGCGGGCCGGTAAGGGTGTGGAGACCGCCCAACAGACTCACCAGGATCGGATCGCCCGAGTGGGTCCAGTGGGCCATGAACGGCCGTGCGTTGCTCTCCAGCATCGCCTCGAGGGAACCGGCCAGCCCCGCAAAGGCGCCGGAAAGCACGAAGACGGCCAGGCGGTACCTCCTCACGGAAACGCCGGCGAACTCCGTCCTTCGTGCGTTTTCCCGGATCCCGGCGAGCACGAGCCCGAAGGGGGAGACCCGGATCCGGTGGACGACCCACACGGA
>CAYILU010000011.1:0-9086 GCA_964364235.1 uncultured bacterium
GACGTTGTAGGCGATCGCGGCGCAGTGGGACGCGATCCCCTTCCAGGAGGAGAGGATGTCGAGGTGGGCGGCGCTGGACTCCAGGGATTCGGGCGTACCTTTCTGGAGACGGCGGATGTGTGCAAGACGCAGGTCCCGTTCCATCTGCCCGATGGCCTTCTTCCGGGCGATGACGATCCCGGCCGCCTTCACGTCGCGCGTAACAAAGGCGGAGACCGCCTCGCGATACATCTCCTCGACCTCCTTGAGAAATGTCACAAGCTCCGCCGCCCCGACCGAAGAGAAGCGCTGGCCGCGCTCCGCCATGCGGCGGACGTGATCCCCCAGCGTCTTGTCGATGAAATCGCCGATGTTCTCCAGGTCGGAGACCAGTGCGATGTACGCCATGGTGCGGTTCGTCTGCTCCGAGTCGAGCAACCGCTGGCCCAGCGCCGACAGGAACACCTTGATCTCGCTTGTCAGCTGATCCACGTCGTCGTCCATCCGCCGGATCTGATCGGCCAGGTCGACCCCCGCGGCGCCGATCGCCCTCACCGCGATCGACTGCATCTCCTGGACCATGTCCGCCATCCGGATGATCTCCCGGGCGACCTGGCCAAGCGCGGCCCCGGCGACCGGAAGGTGCTCGCGGTCCAGGTACACCGGTTTCCCCCGCGGCGCCGCCCCCTTCTTCTCGGGAACGATGTCGGCCAGAAGCCTCGCCACGCGGGGGGCCAGCGGGTAGAAGAGGGCCGAGACCGTCAGGTTGAACAGCGTGTGGGCGTTGGCGACGATCCGCGAAGGGTCCGGGGAAAACATGGTCAGGAACTGTTGGATCAGCGAGAAGAACGGAAGGAACAAGAGGGCGCTCGCGGTCTTCATCAGCACGTGCCCCCAGGCGACACGTTTCCCCTCGGCAGCCAGCCCGGAGGCGGCCATGAACGCCACCGAGGAACCCCCCACGTTCGCGCCGAGAACCAGGGGCAGGACCGCCGGAACGGGAAGCACCCCCTGTTGCGTGAAGGCGATCAGCAGGATCATCACCGCCGTGCCGCTCTGGAACAGCGCGCTCAACACCACCCCCCAGGCGAAGGCGACAAGGGGCGCGCCGCCGAGGTCCATCATCAGGGAACGCAGGCTCTCCACCTTCCCGACCCCGTCCGCGGCGACGGAGAGGAACTTGAGCGCCAGGAGCATGAAACCTAGCCCTAGGATCCCCTGGCCGACGGCGCGGACCTTCGGCTTCCTCCCCCAGAGAAACAGGAGGATCCCGGCCGAGAGGACGGGAATCGCGTACTGGTAGATGCGGAACGAGAGGACCTGGACGGTCAGCGTGCTCCCAAGGTCGGCGCCGAGCACGACCGAGAGCGACTGGGCCAGCGGCAGGGGAGATATTTCCGCGAAGGTGATGAGAAGGGTGACGACCGCCCCGGAGCTTTGGAGCAGGCTTGTGCCGACCACGCCGGCCCCGAATCCGCCCAACCGGCTTCGGCCCGGGGCCGCCCACCACTCCTTCAGGCGGGCCCCCAGGGCGAGCTCGAAACCCTGCCCCGTGAGGCGCACCCCGTAAAGAAGAAGAAGGACCCCCCCGAGTACCTGGATAAAGAGGGCGTCGATCAACGGGATGACGGCTTGTCGCGCATCAGGTCAGATAAGGGCCTCGGCGAAGGCCGAGGCGTCGAAGGGACGCAGGTCGTCGATCCCCTCCCCAACGCCGATGAACCGGACGGGGGCGTCGATCTCCCGCGTCACCGAAAGGATCACGCCGCCCTTCGCCGTGCCGTCGAGCTTCGTCAGGGCGAGCCCCGTGACACCGGTGAACTCCTGGAAGGTCTTGGCCTGCGCGATGGCGTTGCGGCCGTTCGTGGCGTCGAGCACCAGGAGCACCTCGTGCGGGGCCCCCGGGATCTCCTTGCCGATGACCCGGACCACTTTTCTCATTTCCTCCATCAGGTTGGACTTCGTGTGCAGCCTCCCCGCGGTGTCGATGAGGACTGCGTGCGCCCCCCTGGCCTTCGCGGCGTGAATGGCGTCGAACGCGACGGCGGAGGAATCGGAGCCCTCCTTGTGCTGCACGAAATCCGCGCCCACGCGGTCCGCCCAGATCTTCAGCTGCCCGATCGCCGCGGCGCGGAAAGTGTCCCCGGCGGCCAGCAGGACGGGGTGGCCCTGCCCTTTCACCCAGTGTGCGACCTTCCCGACCGTCGTCGTCTTTCCGACGCCGTTCACGCCGACGACAAGAACGACGAAGGGATACGGCGGCCGGACCTCGAGGGGAACCATCCGCCGGGAAAGGGTCCCGGCGATCATCCCGCGGAGCGCCGACCGAAGCGCCCCGGTGTCGGGAAGATCCCCGCGGCGCCACTTCGCCCGAAGGGTTTCGACGTACTCCTGCGCTAACGCCGCCCCCGCGTCCGCCAGGATGAGGGCCTCCTCGAGTTCGGACAGGATCTTCTCGTCCACGGGGCCGATCCCGCGGGCGACCGCCTCCACGTTCATGAAGAGCAGTTCCCGCGTCTTGGAAAGCCCCGCCTTCAGGCGGGAGAGGAAGGAATCGGGCGGATTCGTCACGCGTTGAATTTCACGGAAACGACCTTGGAGATCCCCGGTTTCTCCATCGTGATCCCGTAGAGGGAGTCGGCCAGCTCCATCGTCCGCTTGTTGTGGGTGATGAGCAGGAACTGGTAGTTGGCCGACATCTCCCGGACCAGGGCGTTGAACCGGTCGATGTTTGCGTCGTCCAGGGCCGTGTCCGCCTCGTCCAGGAGACAGAACGGCGATGGCTTTACGAGGAAGATCGAGAAGATCAGGCTGGCCGCCGCCAGGGATTTCTCCCCGCCGGAGAGGGATTTCAGGGGCAGCAGCTTCTTCCCGGGCGGCTGGACGACGATCTCCACCCCGGTCTCGAGCAGGTTCTCCTCCTCGAGGAGGGTGAGGAAGGCGCGACCCCCCTGGAAGAGCTTCGGGAACACCTCCTGGAGCTTCTCGTTGATCTTGTCGAACGCCTCCGAGAACCGTTCCCGGGTGGTCCGGTTGATCCTCTGGATCGCCTTGGCCAGGTCGTCGAGAGACTTCTCGAGGTCCTCCTTCTGCGAGGAGAGGAAGGAGGTACGCCCGGAGAGCTCCCTGTGTTCCTCGATGGAGGCCAGGTTCACATCCCCGATCGCAGCGATCCGTTCCCGGATCTCCCCGGCCCGGGACTCCCACCCGGCGAGCTCGGCGGCCACTGCCTCGGGCTCTCCCTCCGCTTCCGGCGCCGGCAGGTCCGCCGGGTGTGTCTCGTATCTCTGCCAGGTCAGCATGTCCAGGTTAGCCAGGTCGTTGTCGACCCGCAGGACGGACAGGCGCAGCTCGGTGAGCCGGTCCAGCGCCCCCGTCTCCCGGCGGCGTTCCGCCTTCAAGCCCCCCTCCAGGGATTCCTGGAGCGCGGAGACGGCCGACGTCTCCCCCAGCTGCCTGTCGATCTTCTCTTGAAGGCGGGAGAGTTCCGCCGCCGCGTCCTCGATCGCGCTCCGCCCCGCTTCGAGCGCCTCCGCGAGAACCCCGCTCCTCTCCTCGTATCCGGCCTTCCGCCGCCGCCTCTCCTCGGCCTGCGCCCGCTTCCCGGAGAGCGTGTCGACCAGCGCGCAGTGGGCCGTCCGCTCGGTCTGGTCCCTTCCGGCAAGCTGCGTAAGCTCGATCCGGCCGGCGTGCAGCCTCTCCTTCGCCTCCTCCATCCGGGCGCGCTTTTCATCGAGGGCGGCCACGAGCTCCCGCACCCGCTCCTCCTCCTCGCCCTTGGCCTGCTCCGAGATCTGCGCCGCCTCGTGCATCGCGCGCGACTCGCTGTTGATGCGCCCGAGCTCGCCGAGGAGGTATTCCCGCTCCTGCGCGAGGGAATCGAGGGTCATCCCCGCCTGGGATCTCCCCGCCTCGGACTGCGCCCGCAGCTGCTCCGCCTGTCGAAGCGCGCTCGCGCACTCCTCGCGCCGCCGGAACAACTCTTCCCTCCGCCCCTCCAGCGCCGCCTTCGTTCGCCGGATCTCCTCCTCGTCGGCCTTGAGCCGGGAAGCCTCCGCGGAAAGTTCCCCGATCTCCTTTTCCAGCTCGCGGATCTCCCGCTTGACCGCGAGGATCCCCGACTGCCCTTCCACCTGGGCGCCGCCGGTCAGCGCGCCCTCGGCGGTCACCACGTCCCCGTCGAGGGTGACGTAGGTGTTCCAGACGCTGTTGCGGTTCCACAGCTTGAGCGCGCACTCCATGTCGCGCACGAGGAGCGTCCCGCCGAGCAGGCCCCGCACGAGGTCCCGGCATTCGGAGGGAACGCGGACGATCTCGGTCAGGGGGGCGATCACCCCGTCCTCCCCGGCGTACGCGGGGGCGTCCTCCCGCATGCGCAGGGACACCGGCACGAAGGAGCCCCGCCCCTCGCGCGATTCCTTGAGGTACTGGAGCGCGGAGAGCCCCTCGGTGTGGTCCCGGACGACGATGGACTGCATCCGCTCGCCGAGAACCGCCTCGACGGCCTTCTCGTACGTGGAGTCGGTCTCGACGAGGTCTCCGATCACGCCGAAGACCCCCTTTTCCCCGTTGCCCTGGCCGTTGTAATGGCGCAAAACGGCCCGGACCCCCGAGGTGGTCCAGTCCTTCCGCTCGTACAACCGGGAAAGCGTTGCCAGCCGCGAGGCGGACGCCTGCAGCACCCCCTCCGTCTTCCGGTGCATTTCCACCACCGCCTCAAGGCGGGAAGACGCCTCCACGAGCAGCGCGCCGGCCTCCTCCCACGCCCGCCCGGCTTCCGTGAAGGCATTCCTGCAAGACGTCTCCAGTCCGCGGGCCTCCGCAAGTTCCTTCCCGGCTTCCTCCAGGGCGGACCTGGCCTCGCCGATCCTGTCCTCCAGGCGCGCGAGACCCCGCTCGTTCTCCTCGATCGACCGCTGGTACGACTCCGCCCCGGACCGGGCGGTGGAATGAAGGTTCACGCGCACGATCAGGTCGGACTGGGCACGCTCGAAGAGCTCCTGGTGGCGCTGGAAATCCTCCCGCGTCGACTCCGCGACCGCGGCAAGCCCCGCCGCCATGGCCTCGGCCGCGGCGACGCCTTCCCGCCGCACCCTCGCCGCCTCTTCCGATTCCCCCAGGCGGCGGCCGAGATCGGTTATCTCGCTCTCGATGGCGTTGATCTCGCCGGTCACCTCGTCGATCATACTGCGCAGCAGCGAAGCCTCGCGCGCGTAGCCGTTCCAATCCGCCTCGCGGCGGGCCGCCACTTCCTTGAGGGCCGCGTGGGCCGACCCGAACTCCCGCGCCGCGCTTTCAGCTTCCGCAAGGCGCAGCCGGGTGGATTCCCGGTCCGCCTCCATGCGGGAAATCCCGGCGCGGATCGAGACGAGCGACTCCTCCTGCGCGGAAAGTTCGGCGCGCACGGAATCCCGCTCCCGCGAGAGGTCGCGGAACCTTCCGGCCGCGATGCGCAGGTCGAGGCCGCGCAATTCCTCCTTGAGCCCCTTGTACCTCTCCGCCTTGCGCACCTGGCGGTCGAGGTTGCCCAGTTGCCGCTTCACCTCGTCGAGGATGTCCTTCACCCGCGCCAGGTTCTGGCGGGTGTTCTCCATCTTCCGCTCCGCCTCTTTCCTGCGGACACGGAACTTGGCCACCCCCGCCGCCTCCTCGATGATCAGCCGCTTCTCGTCGGGCCGGGCGTTCACGATCGTCATGATCTTGCCCTGCTCGATGATCGCGTAGCCGCGCGCACCCGCACCGGTGTCGAGGAAGAGTTCCGCGATGTCCTTGAGCCGGCAGGGTACCTTGTTGATGGAGAATTCGCTCTCGCCGTCCCGGAAGGTCCGGCGGGTCACCTGGATTTCCGCGTACGATTCGTAGCCCGGCGGACCCCCGCCGTCCTCGTTGCTGAATGTGAGGGACACCTCGGCCATCCCCAGCGGGCCGGCGGCGTCGGATCCCGCGAAAATGACGTCCTCGAGCGCCTTGCTCCGGAGATAAGAGGGGGCGTGCTCCCCGAGCACCCAACGGACCGCGTCCACGATGTTGGACTTCCCGCAGCCGTTGGGGCCGACGATGGCGGTGATCCCATCGGAAAAGTCGAAAATCGTCTTGTCGTAGAAGGATTTAAAGCCGAAAAGTTCGAGTTTCTTTAGCTTCATTGCATCCTTGCTGCCCGCGGCCCGGAATTATTCAGAAAATCCTCAACATGATGTATACATTACCCCTGTTGAACGCAATATATTGTGTTTTCGGGGAAATGTAAAGTCAAAAAAACGGCGGCCCCCGCCAGGGGGCCGCCGCACCCTTCCGGACGGTATTCCTTTTATTTTTTAGTCGGTTTTGCCGCCGCTCTCTCTCTCAAGACCGCCTGCGCCGCCGCCAGCCGCGCAATCGGGACCCGGTACGGAGAACAGGAGACGTAGTCCAGCCCGACCCGGTGGCAGAATTCCACCGACTTGGGGTCCCCGCCGTGCTCGCCGCAGATCCCCACCTTCAGGCCGGGGCGCGTGGCGCGGCCCCTTTCGACGCCCATCCGGACGAGCTGCCCGACCCCGGTCTGATCCAGCGTCGCGAACACGTCGGCCTCGAGGATGTTCTCGGAGCGCCTGGGGTACGTCACCTTGCAGACGACGCAGGAAAGGTCTTTCTCCAGCTTCGATCCGCACTGGGGGCAAAGCTCGGAGCGCGCCATGTAGTACTGGATGAACTTGCCCGAATCGTCGCGTGAGAAGCCGAAGGTCGTCTGCGTGAGGTCGTTCGTTCCGAAGGAGAAGAACTCCGCCTCCTTCGCAATCTCGTCCGCCGTCACCGCGGCGCGCGGCAGCTCGATCATCGTCCCCACGGTGTAGGGAAACTTCTTCTTGTACCGCTTCATCGTCGCCTCGGCGACCGCGACGATGAGCTGCTTCTGCGCCCTCATCTCCTGGACCATGCTGACGAGGGGGATCATCACCTCCGGCTGGACCCGGATCCCTTCGCGCGTGACCTCGCTGGCCGCCTCGAAGATCGCGCGCGCCTGCATCCGGCTGATCTCCGGGTAGAGGATCCCCAGGCGGCAACCCCGCAGACCCAGCATCGGGTTGAACTCGTGGAGCTCCTCCACGCGCTCCAGGAGCCTCTTCTTCTCCTCGATGATGGAGCGGTCCGCGCGGACGAGCTCCATCTTGGTGACCTCGACCATGAGATCTTCCCGCCTGGGGAGGAACTCGTGGAGCGGCGGGTCCAGGAGCCGGATCGTGACCGGATACCCCTTCATCTCCCGGTAGAGGCCCTTGAAATCCTCCCGCTGCAGGGGGAGCAGCCGGAGGAGGGCCGCCTCGCGCTCCTCCCGAGTCCGCGCCAGGATCATCTCCCGCATCAGCGGGATGCGGTCCTCGGCGAAGAACATGTGCTCGGTGCGGCACAGCCCGATCCCCTGCGCGCCGAAGTCCCTCGCCACGCGGGCGTCGCGCGGCGTGTCCGCGTTGGCGCGGACCTTGAGGCGGCGAATCCCGTCCGCCCAGGACATGAGCGTCCCGAACGATCCGGACATCTTGGGGGCGATGAGGGGGACCTGCCCCAGGATGACCTCGCCGGTGCTTCCGTTCAGGGAGATGAAGTCCCCTTCCCGGAACACGCGGCCGCCCACCATGAAGCGGTTGGTCGCCTCGTCCACCTCGATCGTCTCGCACCCCGCGACGCAGGTCTTCCCCATCTGTCTCGCGACCACGGCGGCGTGGGAGGTCATCCCGCCCTTCGCCGTGAGAATCCCCCGGGCGACGTCCATCCCGTGGATGTCGTCGGGGCTCGTCTCCTTGCGGACCAGGATCACGGCCTTGCCCGCGGTCGCCCACTCCACCGCCCGCTCCGCGTGGAAGACGACGGCGCCCGTCGCGGCCCCCGGGGAGGCGGGCAGCCCCTTCGCGATGACCTCGAGCTTCGCCTTGGGGTCGATGACCGGGTGGAGGAGCTGGTCGATCTGCTGCGGCTCGAGGCGCATCAGCGCCTCTTCCCTCGTGAGGAGCTTCTCCTTGACCATGTCCACGGCGATCTTCACCGCCGCCGCGGCGGTCCTCTTCCCGTTCCGCGTCTGGAGCATGTAGAGCGTGTTGCTCTCGACGGTGAACTCGAAGTCCTGGACGTCCTTGTAGTGCCTCTCCAGCTTCGCCGTGATCCGCATCAGCTGGTCGAACACCCGGGGCATCTCCTTCTTCAGGTGGGTGATGGGATTCGGGGTGCGGATCCCGGCGACCACGTCCTCGCCCTGGGCGTTGATGAGGTACTCCCCGTAGAACTCCTTCGCCCCCGTGGCGGGGTTCCTTGTGAACCCGACGCCCGTCGCGCAGTCCTCGCCCATGTTGCCGAACACCATCGCCTGGACGTT
Source organism: uncultured bacterium (assembly GCA_964364235.1). Lineage (GTDB taxonomy): Bacteria > Desulfobacterota > Deferrimicrobia > Deferrimicrobiales > Deferrimicrobiaceae > JAKALO01. Next base: position 8,327 of record CAYILU010000011.1, read on the forward strand.
GACCGCCGTGCCGATGTCGTCCGGGATGTTGTTCGACTTCCGGTAGTACTTGGCGCGATCGTTGTTCCAGGACCGGAAGACCGCGTCGCGTGAAAGCTCCAGCTGCACCAGGGGGTTCTGGGGGAACTCCTTCCGGAGCCGCTGCTTGACGAGCGCCTTGAACTTCCCGCAGACGTCCTTGAGGTCCTCGGCGGTAAGCTCCACGTCCGTGGACACCCCGCGCTCCCCCTTCTTCGCGTCGAAGATCTCCTCGAAGTGCTCCTTGTCGACGCCGAGGACCACGTCGGAGAACATCATCAGGAACCGGCGGTAGGAGTCGTAGGCGAAACGCTCGTTCTTCGTCCTCTGCGCGATCCCCTGGACGCTACGGTCGTTCAGCCCCAGGTTGAGGATGGTGTCCATCATCCCGGGCATGGAGAACTTCGCGCCCGACCGGACCGAGACGAGGAGGGGGTTCTTCGGGTCCCCGAGCTTCTTCCCGGCCAGCCTCTCGAGGCGGACGAGCTCCCCGGCGATCTCCTTCTTGACGTCGGCGGGGATCTTCCCCCGGTTCTTGTAGAAGAGGTTGCACACCTCCGTGCTGATCGTGAACCCGGGGGGCACGGGGATGCCGAGGTTCGTCATCTCCGCGATCCCGGCCCCCTTCCCGCCGAGGATGTCCTTCATCCCGCCGTGTCCCTCGGCCTTTCCTCTCCCGAAGAAGTAGACGCGTTTGGTGGCCATCCGATATTCCTCCCGCTTTCCTTTATTTCGGCTGGGC
>CAYILU010000011.1:9186-16777 GCA_964364235.1 uncultured bacterium
AGAGGCCCGGCGACCCCCTTCGTGATGTTGATCGCCCGCTTGAACACCTCCGCGAGAGGATCGAACGCGGGTTCCGAGCGGAACGCGACGAGCGCGGAAAGCTTCGCGCAGAGGTCCACCATGTCGGTCAACCCCGCGGAGATGACGGCGTCGGCCAGGTCCCCCGGCGTCCCCTTCGAGGTCCAGAGGTTGACGAGCCGGCCGGCGATGAACTCCATCACCTTCCGCTTCACCTCGGCCGGGGTGGACTTGAGCTTCCCCGCGAGGGTTGCGAGCGACCGGTCGACCAGCCCCTCGATCGGAACGCGCAGGCCCCTAGACTCCAAGATCGACAGGATCCCGAGGGTGTGGCGACGCAGGCCGTACGGGTCCGCCGTCCCGGTCGGGATCAACCCCACCCCGAAACAGCCGCACACCATGTCTATCTTGTCCGCGATCGCGACCGAAACCCCCACGTCCGTCCCGGGGAGCTCGTCCGCCTGCCCCTTGGGGAGGTAGTGCTCGAACACAGCCTGGGCGACTTCCTCCTTCTCCCCGGTTTTGAGGGCGTAGTGCCGTCCCATGACCCCCTGCAGCTCGGGGAACTCCTTGATCACGCCCGTCGTCAGGTCGGCCTTTGTCAGGAACGCCGCCCGGCGGCAGTCCTTCTCCTTCGCGGGGAACCCGACGGAGGCGACGTAGCCGGCGATCTCGGCCATCCGCTCGACCTTCTCCCAGTACATCCCGAGGTCGGCCTGGAACAGGACGTTCTTCAGCGCCTGGGCGCGGTCGAACAGGGACTTCTTCAGGTCGTCCCCGTAGTAGAACTCGGCGTCGGAGAGGCGCGCGCGGATGACGCGCTCGTTGCCGGTGATAACCACGCGGTTGTCCGGGACGCGCATGTTGGACACGAAGGCGAAGCCGGGGAACAGGCTCCCCCGGTCGTCCTCGAACACGAAATACTTCTGGTTGACGCGCATCGAGGTGATGAGGACCTCGCGCGGGAGCGACAGGTACTTCTCCTCGAAGCGCCCCACCAGCACCACGGGAAACTCCACGAGGTTCGCGACGGTCTCCACCAGCGGCTCGTCCTCGATCCACTTCCTGCCGATCTTACGCTCCGCTTCACGGATCCCGGCCCGGATCTTCTCCTTCCGGACCTCGAGGTCCACGAACACGTCGGCCGCCGCCAGCCGGTCGAAGTATTCCCCGGGGGATTCGAGGGTGATGGGCCCCGGCGACAGGAATCGGTGGCCGTATGTCGTCTTCCCCGTGGTCACGTTCCCGAACGAGAAGGGGATCACCTGGTCCCCGTAGAGGGATACGATCCAGTGGACGGGGCGCGCGAACCGCACGTCGAGGTCGGCCCAGCGCATCGATTTCTTGAACGGGATGGTGGGGATCCAGCCGGAAACCAGTTCCGGAAGGACCTCGCTCACCGGTCTTGCCGCCTGCACCCGCACGAGTCCCAGGTACTCCCCGCGGTCGGTGGGGAAAACCTTGAGCGCGGAGAGTTCCACCCCCTGCGCCCTGGCGAAGCCCACTGCGGCCTTGGTGGGCTTCCCCTCCTTGTCGTAGGCGACGCTTTTCGGGGGCCCCAGCACCGTCTCCTCGGAGGCCTCCTGGCGGTCCGAAAGCTTCCGGACGACGTAGGCAAGCCTTCGCGGGGTCCCGTAGATGTCCACGCGGTCGAAGACGAGCCGCGCCTTCTTGAGCACCTCGGCGAACTGCTGCCCGCCGAACCAGAGGGCGGGTCCCACGAACCCCGCCGGGATTTCCTCGCATCCGATCTCCAACAGGTAATCGCGTTCCATATCCCCTCTTCTTCGAGACGGATTGTCAGACGGAGAACTTTTTCATGAGCGGGAAGCCCATTTCCTCCCGGGACTTCAGGTACCCCTCCGCGCAGAACCTGGCCAGGTTGCGGACCCTGCCGATGTAGGACGTGCGCTCCGTGACGGAGATGGCCCCGCGGGCGTCGAGCATGTTGAACGTATGGGAGCACTTGAGGCAATAGTCGTAGGCGGGCAGTACGAGCTTCTTGTCGATCAGCTGGAGGCACTCCTTCTCGTACATGGTGAACAGCGAGAAGAGCATCGGGATGTCGGCCGCCTCGAAGTTGTATTTCGAGAACTCCACCTCGCCCCGGTGGTGCACGTCGCCGTAGGTGACGTTCCCCACCCACTTCAGGTCGAACACGTTCTCGACGTTCTGCAGGTACATCGCGATCCGCTCGATGCCGTAGGTGATCTCCCCCGACACGGGCTTGAGATCGATCCCGCCGCACTGCTGGAAGTAGGTGAACTGGGTGATCTCCATCCCGTCCAGCCACACCTCCCAGCCCAGTCCCCACGCGCCGAGCGTCGGGGATTCCCAGTCGTCCTCCACGAACCGGATGTCGTGCTTCAGCGGGTCGATGCCGACCGCCTTGAGGGAGTCCAGGTACAGCTCGACGTAGTCGTACGGGCAGGGCTTCATGATTACCTGGTACTGATAGTAGTGCTGAAGGCGGTTCGGGTTTTCGCCGTAACGGCCGTCCGTGGGGCGTCGGGAAGGCTCCACGTACGCCGTGTTCCACGGCTCCGGCCCGAGGGCTCGAAGGAAGGTTGCGGGGTTGAAGGTTCCGGCGCCGACCTCGATATCGTAGGGCTGGTGGATGACGCACCCTTTATCCGCCCAGAAGCGTTGCAGGGCGAGGACCAGGTCCTGGAATAGCACAACGTCCTCCCGATGGAAAAGTGATAGAGTTACATATCACTCCGCCGAACGGGGTGTCAAGAAAAATCGCTATAAATACAGGGGGTTTACGACTTTCAGGAGGAGGGATGGCTGCCGAGGCTGCGCAAGGGCATCCCCAAGTAGAACTCTATATATAGCAGTATAACATCCTGTAATTCCTTGAGAATACTATCTGAAATACGGACCCTCTCAAGGAGCGGCGGGGAGGAGGCTTGGATCGCCTTCCAGGTCTTCACCGCCCCCAGGGACAGTGGGATCCCGCCCGTGCCGGAACAGCTCCCGCAGAGAAACCCTCCCTCGGACGGGAGAAACCTGACCGTCCCCCCGGACCCCTTCCTCAAGGCCCCCGTGTGCCGGCCGCAACGGCGGCAGGCGGCAAGGTCAGGCCCCCATCCGCCCACGGCAAGGAGGACCGCCTCCGTTTTTCTTCCCACCACGGCGGGGGATACCCCCAGCGCCAGGGACCGGATTCCCCACAGCAGAATGCCGAACGCCCTGGGCTTGGGTCCCGGCTGGGGAAAGAGCGTCGCCGTCAGCTCCAGCAGGTAGTCCGCGTGCTGGACCTTCTCCCAGTCCGCCGCGATCTCCCAGAAGCTCTCCAGGAGAGAGGTCGACCCGAGGACCGCCATCCGCCCCGGCGCCTCGGTCCAGGACACGTCCAGGAGAAAGTATTTCTGCAGGGTCCCCCCGAACCGTTTCCGGCTCCTCCGGGCGGCCTTCGCCACCGTCGTGACCAGTCCGTGGGACGCCGTGAAAAAGGAGATCCGCCGGTCGATCTCCCCGGCGTCCACGGACCGGATGAGGAACGCGTGTGATGACCGGAAAGAGCGCGGCCCCGCGGAGGGCATCCTAGCCCGCTCCTGCTACCTGCCGTCGGGGGGCGGTTCCAGGTGGATGTCGCGGACCCGGTCCCGCAGCCTCAGGCAGGTACGGATGAGGTTCGCGACGATCGTGATGTAACTGATCTCGGAGGGCGTGAAGCTCCTGGAGCGGACGGTCTGCACGTTGATCACGCCGACGACCCGGCCGTCGTCCAGGATCGGATTGGAGAGCATCGCCTTGTACTTTTCCTCGCGGGCCGCCGCGAAATACCTGTAGCGTGGATCGGCCGCCGCGTCCTGGACGGCCACCAGCATGCCGGACTTTGCCGCCGCCCCGGTGATCCCCTCGCCGATCGCCAGGCGGATCTTCCCCACCGCGTCCCTCGCAAGGCCGTGCGTGGCGGACAGCACCAGCTGCCCTCCCCGGTTCAGGTAGATGGAGCATACCTCGACGTTCATGCGGCGCGCGATCTTCCCGGTGATCTCGTCGAGAATCTCCGACAGGGGGATCTCCGCGCTGACCAGGCGGCTGATCTCGTCCAGGGACAGGAGCTCGTACTGGCCGCTGTTCGTCCTGGAGACTTCCAACATGACGTCCCCGCCTTCCTTGAAGCGGATGCGGGCGAAGATGTCTTCCTTCTGGTGAGGTTTGGCGGCGGTGGTCGTGCGGGCGGAGTGGATCCTTTCCCGGAAGCCGCAGGCGCACACCCAATGGGTGTGGTCGAAATCGGTCCTTTCCTTCTTCATCTTCTTGCCGCACTTGTGGCAAGGGATCGCCTTCCTGTGCAACTCCCCCCCCCTTTTCCGGCCGGCACTCCTACTCGCCGATCCGGAACTCCTTCACCTGTCCCCTGTCCCCGAAGGGCGGCAGCGGCTTCCCGTTCAGGGTCCCCACCACGCCTCCCGCGTTCCCCACCTTCAGGAGGATCTTCTTCTTCGCCTGGATGCTGATCTTGTCCCCCGGGTAGAGCATCACGTCCATGGGCTGCCCGTCGTCGAGCGTGTACATCAACCAGGTCAACTCGACGGACTCGAGGAAGAGCTGGTAGGGCGATTTCACGGGGCCCACGCCCCCCACGGACGCCACGGAACTCTGCGGAGCGGTCGCCGGCGCCTCGGGAGCGGCTATTGCCGCGTTCTCCGTTGGGGAAGGAGCCGGCGCGGGAAGGGGAGTCACCTTTACCTGCGGAGCGGGAACGGGACGGAAGGCCATCCTCCTGCCGTACCATGCCAGCACCAGCCCCACGAGCAGGACAACGGCCGCGGCCAGCGTATAGGTGACCTTTCGGCTTCCCCGCCGGCGTTCCCTCTCCAGCCACTCGGGCTTGATCTGCGTCTCCGACTCCTTCACCGACTGCTTCTCGATGTGACGGTAATACTCGGAGAGAACGGGCTCGGGATCCTGCGAAAGAAGCTTCGCATACGCCCGGATGTATCCCGAAGAAAACACCCGCTCCGGCCATCCCGTGTAATCCCCCTCCTCGATTCCGCGGAGGTATTTCTTGCTGACGTGGAGCGCGGCGGTTGCCTCGTCCAGGGTCATCCCCCGGGACTCGCGTTCCTTCTTCCATGCCTCGCCGATGCCCATCGCTTCCCCCATTACCTCTTTTCCTGCCCCAGGGTGTTTACGTACTCGGACGCCTGCTTCCGTAAAGCGGGATCCGTGGAGTTCACCAGGGCGCCCTGGAACGCGTCGAGGGCGTCGCTGTTCCTGCCCAGGGAAAGATAGGCCCGTCCCAGGTCCATCCACGCGGGGCCGTAGGCCGGGACCACCGCGACGCAGGCCTCGAGCGTCCCGACCGCGTCCGCCCACCGCCCCCCGTCCCCCTGGAGGAGCGCCAGGCGGAGGTAGGCGTCGACGTACCGGTCGTTCAACGAAATCGCCTTCCGGTACGCCTCCTCGGCCTTCGCGAAGTTCTTCCGGCGGCGGTGCTCCTCGCCCATGTTGTAGTAGGCCCCTTCCGGGGTCGGATACATGACGTTGGATGTCGCAGCCTCGAATTCCCGGATCGCCTCTTCACCCCGCCCGAGGTTGGAGAGGACGATACCCAGGTTGTTGTGCGCCTCGGCGTAGTCGGGCTTCTTGCGGATCGCGTTGCGGAAGTGCTCCTCGGCCTTACCCGGGTCGCCGCGGGCCTGGTAGGCCAGCCCGAGCGCCATGTCGACCTCCGGGTTATCCGGGTCGAGCTCCGAGGCCCTGGTGAGCTCCCGCATCGCGGACGGGAGGTTCCGCTGCTCCAGGTAGGTGACGCCCATCTGCATCCGCGCCGCCGCTTCTTTTTTTCTGTCCGGAGAAGGCGACGCACAGCCGACGAGCGCCACGCAGGCGATTCCGATCAGGATCTTCCGGCGGCTCACAGGTACTTTCCAATCAGGAGGGAGAGCCGTTTCCTGGCGGCCGTGGGGATCCGCTTCCGGTCGGTGATGACGGCGTACTTCAGGGCTTCGCCGCACCCGCACGGCCCTTTCCCGGGGAGGCGGCGGGCCACCCCCCGGATGATCCGCTTCGAGTTCTCCACGTTTTTGCGGATGATGGCGAGGATCGCCTCGATCGAGACGTCCTCTTCCGTCTCGTGCCAGCAGTCGTAATCGGTGGCAAGGGCCAGCGTCGCGTAGCAGAGCTCGGCCTCCCGGGCCAGCTTCGCCTCGGGCATATTGGTCATCCCGATCACGTCCACCCCCCACTTCCGGTAGACCCGGGACTCGGCGCGGGTGGAGAACGCGGGGCCCTCCATGCAGAGATAGGTCCCGCCGCGGTGCGTCCGCCTCACGACCTTCTTCGACTCCGCGCAGGCGATGCGGGCGAGGTTCGGGCAGACCGGGTCGGCGAAGGGGATGTGGCCGACGACGCCGTCCCCGAAAAACGTATTCGGGCGGAACCTCGTGTGGTCGTAGAACTGGTCGACCACCACGATATCCCCCGGCCGGATGCCCTCCTTCATGCTCCCCACCGCGGAGATGGAGAGGATCCACTTCACGCCCACTTTTTTCAGGGCGTAGATGTTCGCGCGGTAATTGATCTGCGAGGGGATGATCCGGTGCCCCCTTCCGTGCCGCGGGAGGAACGCCAGGGTCCGCCCCTCGATCTCACCCACCACCAGGGCGTCCGACGGGTCCCCGAAGGGCGTCTTCACGGAAACGGTGCGGATGTTCTTCAGTCCTTCCATCTCGTAGAGGCCGGAACCACCGATGACGCCGAGGATATCTGGCATGTTCCCCTTTCTCTCCGTGGAAAATACAATCCATTCTATCGGTTCTATCCAATATAGGTAGAACCAAACCTGCGCTCAAGGGCTTTTTGCCGCCCGGCGGAGCTGTCCGCACGCCGCCCGGATGTCTCCACCCCGGCGTTCCCGCGTGATCGCCTGGATGCCGGCGGCCAGCAGAACGTCGCGGAACCGGTCCACCGTTTCTTCGGACGGCGAGGTGAAATCCCCGTACTCGTGCGCGTTGTACGGGATGAGGTTGACCTTGACCCGCGCCCCCTTGAGCAGGCGCGCGAGGCTGCAGGCGTCCTTCTCCGAGTCGTTGACCCCGCCCAGCAGCACGTACTCCGCGGTCACCTTCCGGCCGCTCCGCAGGGGGATCCTTTTCATCGCGGCGACCAGCTCCTTCAGCGGGTATTTCCGGTTTACCGGCATCAATCCCGACCGGAGCCCGTCGGTCGGCGCGTTGATCGACACGGCGAAGCTCACGGGAAATTCCTCCGCCAGCGCGAGCATCGCCGGGACCACGCCCGCCGTGGAGACCGTCACCCGTTTCCCCGAGAGGCCGAAGCCGAACTGCGACAGAAGGATCGCGATCGTTTTCGAGACCTCGCGCTGGTTCTCCAGCGGCTCCCCCATCCCCATGAAGACGACGTTGGTCAGGCGCTCCACTCTCTCCTCGAGACGTTTCACGGCGAAGCAGACCTGGTGGACGATCTCGGCCGACGTCATGTTCCGGTGGAACCCCATCATCCCGGTCGCACAGAACCCGCACTTCAGGGCGCACCCTACCTGAGACGAGATGCACAAGGTCCTTCGATCTTCCTCCGGGATGAGCACGCTCTC
>CAYILU010000012.1:0-6678 GCA_964364235.1 uncultured bacterium
AGAATCCCGGGTACCTGCTGATCTCGAGAAGGAGGCTCTCCCTGCTCCCGAGCGGATCGCCGGCCTGCAGGGCGGACGACCGCTCCCGGTATACCCGGGAGGACAGGAGCACGGACACCGCCAGGAACAGTACGGGAAAGACCCACAGGACGATGGACGCCGCCCCGCGCGAAGCGGGATAGGTTCCCCCTTCCTTCATCTCGCCTCAGGCGACTCCACAAGCCACTTCTCGTGTTCCTCCAGATGAAGGGTCGCCGCCTTCCCGCGGCACTCCTCCTCTTTCCCGGACCAGCGGGATGCCTCCGCCGGATCCGTCCTCCGGGCGAGATCGACAAGCTTAGCATAGCCCCTGCAGAAGTTCGGTTCAACAGAAACGGCGGTTTCCATATCCTTCACGGCCTCCTCCCTCCGGCCCAGCGCCTCCAGGACCTCGGCCCTTTGCCACAGGGCCTCCACGCCGTACGGGTTGATCCGCAGCGCACTCTCCGCGAGACTCAAGGCCATCATCGTGTCGGAAGGTTCCAGCCGCAGCCGGAACAACTCCAGGAACAGCCAGGAAAGCCTGAGGGTATATCGGACCTCCCGGGGATTGAGCGACCTCGCCTTGTCCTCCCACTGGAGCGTCTCGAAAAAAGTCCCGGGGATGGCCCGGACGTCGTTCCCGGCGGATCGCTCCCCCAGGAACCTCCGGAAAAAGACGGCCGAGAGGGCGTCGGGGTAGGCGGCGCGGAACGGGTCCACGTTACTCGCCAGGCGGAACGCCCGTTCGGCGCGCGCAAGATCCCCCGATTTGAGAAATCGCTCCCCGCGTTCGAAGGAGTATGTCCCGGCCACCGCCGAGACGGTCGCGGCGAGCAGCCCCGCGCAGGCGGCGATCCCCGCATGGCGCAGCCACGAAGGAAACGTCACCTCGGAGGACGACCCCCGCGGCAGGCAGGACAGGAGCGCGCCCAGCATGACGGCGTCCAGGAAGAAGACCCCGAACACGTGCAGGTTGGAGTTGAACAGGGCATTGGCGCCGGAAAGGACAAGGCAGGCGGCGGCGCCCGCCGCGACGGGCCGCCGGTCCTCGGGGATCTCCCTTCTTTTCCGGACCGCGAGGAACAGGGGAACCAGGAGGACCGCAAGGAACACGAGAAATCCCGCCGCGCCGAGCCCCGAAAGGACCTCCAGGTATTCATTGTGGGCAGTGTCCGCGAACTTTCCGTATTTCCGGAACGCCCCGGCCACCGGGGACTGCGTTGCGAACCAGTAGTACTTGAACCCCCCGAGCCCCACGCCGAACGGGTGGTCCAGAAACGTGCGGAAGGCGGACTTCCAGATGATCCAGCGGCTGTAGTTGTAGAGGTCCGGCCCGAAGAACCGCTCGGCGACCCGAAAGCCAAGGAGGCCCAGAGCCGGGATTCCGAGGCCCGCCAGAATCGCTCCCCCCTTGCGAACCCCGAACCTCGACACTAAGAGGACCCCGAACGCCGGCAGGGAGGCGAGGAGCACCCCCCGGGAGCCGGAAAGGGAAAAGGCCGCGGCGAGGAAAAGAACCGCTCCCGCGCCCCCGGCATAACGCGCGCGGCGGGAATCGCTTCCCCAAACAAGCCTGGCGAAGCAAAGCAGAGACGCGGCGGCCAGAAACTCCGAGAGGTAGTTCGCGTTGTCGAACGTCCCCCGGGGACGAAGATCTCCCCCGTGGAACCGCTGGAACAGGGCGATCCCGACCTCCGCGAGAGCGAGCGCCGTGACGGCGAGTAACGTCGCGTCCCACGCCTTGCCGACGTCCCTGCGGAAAAGAAGGACCGCCCAGGCGAGGAGGATCGCCGCGAGGGCGATGTTCACCGCGTGCTGCAGGGAGACCCACACGTAGACGGAGGAAAAGGCATGCCCCAGGGCGAGCAGGACGAACCCCCCGACGAGGAAGGGATAGGGGCTGACCCGGACGGGCTCCTTCCTTCTCCTCCAGAGAAACCATAGGGCGGCCCCGAACCCTCCCGCCCGCAGGACCGCGAGCGGGTACTGGAGGGAACCGCCGAACCCCAGGACCGCGACGGCTGCGAGGACAAAAAAAACGGGGGGCAGGAAGCCGCCCCCCGTTTTCGGTCCGATTGGATTGCCGGGTCGACTACACGTCATTCTGGGTGTTGATCAGGATGTTCGCGTCGTTGATGATCCAGCAATCCGTGTCGGTGTCGTTGTCGACGTTCCCGACCGCCCCCGCGGTGAAAGTCTGGGGCGGTGCGGGTGTCCCCAGCAACGGAGTGGCGGCGCCCCAGACGGCCGTCAACCCGGTCAGCTGCGCACCCTTCTCGAGCGTGGTGTCGCCGGTGATCGCTCCGGTAAGGGTGTAGTGGTAGCGGGCGGCGCCGACCGGCGCCCAGTTGGACTCATTGAACCCGGCGTAGGCGTTGTTCTCGCCGAAGTAGCCGGTTTCCGCCGTGTAGATCCCCTTGAGGTTCGTCTTCGCCTCGGACTGCTTCGACTTCGCCTGGAACTTGAGAAAGTTCGGGATGGCGATCGCAGCGAGGATTCCGATGATCGCGACGACGATCATCAGTTCGATCAGGGTGAATCCTTTCTTGCTTTTGAACATGGCATTCTCCTTTCCTTAAGGTGAATTCCGCTTTTGCTCCGTTAAACTAGCAAACCCCGTGCCGACCTCACATACCGAGGTCATCCACGTCGTTGACCAGGTTTTTCCGTTCATCGATGTGCCAGATGTCGACCGTGGTATCGGAATCGATGTTCCCCCAACCGTAGGCGGAAAACGATTGGGCATCCGCCGCCGGGGTGATGGTGCCGGGCATCGGGTTGACCGCCACGTTTTTCCCGTAAAACTCGTTACCCACGGAGTAAGTGTAGTAGGCGACCCCCACCGGTAGCCAACGTATAGCAACGAAACTGTTACTGAAAGCGTCGCTCTCCCCAAAATAGGCAATCTCGGCCCTATAGATCGCATCCAGATTCGATTTTACCTCGGAGCGTCGGGTCCTGCTCACGAAACCCATGTAGTTCGGGATGGCGATCGCGGCAATGATCCCGATGATCGCGACAACGACCATCAGTTCGATAAGGGTAAACCCTTTGTTTTTCCGCATGATTCGCCTTCCTGTCGGACTGTTGGGCGAAATCCGGAATGGGAAGGTGCAGATATCGTGCCACCTACTCGATCCCGTGCTTGTCGAGACGGTAACGCAGGGAACGGAAAGAGATATTCAACAGTTTCGCGGCCTCGGTCTTGTTCCCACCGGCGCGCTCAAGGGCTTTTAACAGAAGATCTTTTTCAATCCGGTCCACCATCGTGTCCAGGGAGGCGCCTTCCACGTCGAAGATCTCGGGGTAGAAGGAAACCGGTTCCGTGGCCTGACTGCCGATTTTTGTCACATTTGGAGGCAGGGAGGCAGGGGATATGACGTCTTTTGTCTCTATGATCGTCGCCCGCTCGAGGATGTTCTCCAGCTCCCGGACGTTCCCCGGGTAATCGTAGGCCAGGAGGGCACGCATCGCCTCGCCGTCAATCCGCGTGACCGGTTTCTCCATCTGCTTCGCGAATTTGCCCAAGAAGTGCATCGCCAGGACGGGGATGTCCTCCCTGCGGTCGCGAAGCGGGGGGACGACGATCTGGATGACGTGGAGCCGGAAGTAGAGGTCGTCCCGGAACCGCCCGGCCTTCATCTCCTCCTCGAGGTCCCTCTTGGAGGCGCACACGATCCGGACGTCGATCGAGATGTCCTCGTTCCCCCCGATCCTCCTGAAGGACCGCTCCTGGATCGCGCGGAGCAGCTTGCTCTGCATGCCGTGGGGGATCTCCCCGACCTCGTCGAGGAACAGCGTCCCCCGGTGGGCCGCCTCGAAGAGCCCGCGCTTCGTCTGCACCGCTCCCGTGAACGCCCCGCGCACGTGGCCGAACAGCTCGCTCTCCATCAGCGTCTCGGGGATCGCGGCGCAGTTGATCGCGACGAAGGGGGCGTCCTTCCGGTCGCTGCGGGAATGCAGTGCGGAGGCGATCAGCTCCTTCCCGGTCCCGCTCTCCCCCAGGATCATGACGTTGGCGGTGGTGGGGGCGACCCGGTCGACGAGCTCGTAGACCCGAAGCATCGCCTCGCCGCGGCCGACGATCCCCTCGAAGGAAGCCTTCCCCCGGACCTCCTCGCGAAGGGCCCTGCGCCGCTCCACGGCCAGGTCCTTGCTCGCCAGCGCCCCCTGGATCAGGGTGCGAAGGTCATGGTTGTCGAACGGCTTCACGATGTAGTTGTACGCCCCCTGCTTGATCGCCTCGACGGCGCCCTCGATCGTGCCGTAGGCGGTCATCACCACCACCTGGGTGGAGGGCGTCTTCTGGATCGCCGCGCGGATGACCTTGAGGCCGTCGTCCTCGCCGGTCATCCGCATGTCGGTCAGCACGAGGTCGTAGACGTTCTCGTCGATCGACTTCTCCGCCTCGGCGAGCGAGGCGACCACGTCCACCTCGTACCCTTCCTTGCGGAGGAAGATCCGGAGGAACTGCCTGAGGCTCTGCTCGTCGTCGACGACGAGGATGTGGGTTTTCACCCTGTCACCCTCCCGCGTGCGGCGGCTCCCCATCTTTTTTTCCCTTGCATCCCTTGCGCGCGCAAACGACCTCCGTGTTTCCCCCTTTCCGCACCCTCTCGGCCATCGCCTTGAAACCGCACACGGGGCACTCCCCCGGGACAAGGCGGCTCCAGGAGGCGAACCGGCAGTCCGGGTAGCGCGAGCAGCTGTAGAAACCCTTCCCCATCCGGGACGCGCGCTCCACGATTTCGCCCTGGCTGCATTCCGGGCAGGCCACCCCGATGGGGTAAGGCCGGCTGTTCCGGCAATCGGGATAGCCGGAACACGCGATGTACCGGGACCCTTTCCAGTTCCGCACCACCATCGGCTTTCCGCACTTGTCGCACGAAACCCCCGCGTCCTCGGGGGGAAGCAGCTCGATCTTCCCGTTCTCCCCTTCCCGGAAGTTGGCGGTGTTCCGGCACTCCGGGTATTTCCGGCAGGCGAGGAACCTCCCCGCGCGGCCGAACCGGATGACCATTTCGCCGCCGCAGGCGGAGCACGGGATCCCGGTGGCGATCAGCTCGTCCTTGACCGTGGGCATCGAGATCTTCGCCTTCTCGAGCTCCTCCGAAAACGGCTGGTAGAAATCCTCGAGTGCGAGGGAAAGCTCCCGCTCCCCCTCCTCGATCTGGTCGAGCTCCTCCTCCATGCGCGCGGTGAAGGCGATGTCCATGACCTTGGGGAAGCTTTCCTCCAGGAGTCCCGTGACGACCTGCCCGAGTTCCGTCGGATGGAACCTCCCCTCCTCCAGCCGGGCGTAGCCCCGGTCCTTGATCGTCTTGACGATGGCCGCGTACGTGGAGGGGCGGCCGATCCCCTGCTCCTCGAGCTCCTTGATCAGCGAGCTCTCGGAGAACCGGGGCGGGGGCTGGGTGAAGTGCTGCGCGCAGAGAAGCTCCTTGAGGTCCAGGCGCTCCCCCTCCGACAGCGGGGGAAGGACGCTCTCCTCCCCCTTTTCGTTTTCCGCCTCGCCGGGGTCGCCTTCCTTCCGTTCGCCGGTTTCCTCCTTCCGGCCGTTGCCGTTGACCCCTTCCTGGTACACGTCGAGGTACCCCATGAACCGCGGCACCGAGCCCGTTGCCCGGAACAGGTACCCGCCGGCCGCGACCGTTCCATCCCCCTGCTCCCGGGGCTCGCAGAGAATGTCGGCCGTCGTCTGCTCGAACTCGGCCGGGGCCATCTGGGAAGCCACGAAGCGGTTCCACACCAGCTCGTAGAGCCTGTACTGGTCCCGGGAGAGAATCGCTTTCAACTGTCCGGGAGGATGCTCCATCGAGGTCGGGCGGATCGCTTCGTGGGCGTCCTGGGAAGATTTCCGGTTCCGGAACACGTTGGGCGACGCGGGCAGCCAGGCCTCCCCGTGGGCCGAGCGGATATGTTCCCTCACCGCGGCCAGCGCCTCGTCGGCGACGCGCACGGAGTCGGTCCGCATGTACGTGATGAGGCCCACGAGGCCGGCCCCCGGGATGTCGACCCCCTCGTAGAGCGACTGCGCCACCATCATCGTCTTGTAGGGGGGCATCCGGAGCTTCCGGGCGGCCTCCTGCTGGAGCTTTGAGGTGGTGAACGGCGCCGGCGCCACCTTCCGGCGTATCTTCTTCCGGACCTCCCGGACCACGAAGGGGCCGTTCTCCACGGCCTTCCGCAGCCCGAGCGTCTCCTGCTCCGTACGGGGGCGCACCTTTTTCCCGCCCGCCTCCACCAGCTTCGCGAGGAACGGCGGGGGGACGCTTCCCGCCAGCCGGGCCGAGAGAGACCAGTACTCCTCGGGGAGGAAAGAGGAGATCTCCCGCTCCCGCCCACAGACGATTTTCACGGCGACGGACTGCACCCTGCCCGCGGAGAGGCCGCGTCGAACCTTGGACCAAAGGAGGGGGCTCAAGGTGTATCCCACGAGCCGGTCGAGGATCCGCCGGGCCTGCTGGGAATCGAACTTGTTCCTGTCGAGCGGCCGGGGGTTCGCCATCCCCTGCGCGATCCCCTTCTTCGTGATCTCGTGGAAAAGGACGCGGGAGATTTCAGGGGTCATCTGCCTGCTGGCCGGGGGCGGCTTCGGCTCGCCCTTGGCTTTTTTCTTTTTCGCCTTGAGGGACCGGATGGCCTCGGCGATGTGCC
>CAYILU010000012.1:6778-16729 GCA_964364235.1 uncultured bacterium
CCCTTGGCTTTTTTCTTTTTCGCCTTGAGGGACCGGATGGCCTCGGCGATGTGCCAGGCGATCGCCTCCCCCTCGCGGTCGGGGTCGGGGGCGAGGTAAACCGTCTTGACCTCCCGGGCGGCCTCGAGGATTTCCGCGAGCACCTTCTTCCGGTCCTTGATGACGACGTACGTCGGTGTGAAGCCGTTCTCGATGTCCACGCCCAGGCGGCTCTTCGGGAGGTCCTTGACGTGCCCCATCGAGTAGAGGACCTGGTATCCCCTCCCGAGGACCTTCTGTATCGTTTTGGCCTTCGCCGGGGATTCGACGATGACGAGCGACTTGGCCATTCCACCTCCTTTGTTGCGGTCAGGGGGTCAATCCCCTGCCGACGGACATTTTTTTATAATAGTCCCCCGCCCTTCTTTCAAGCAATTTCCTGAACTCCATCTCCAGCAGGCAGGGGAGAAGCTCCGGGACGGTGATTCCGAGGGCTTCGGAAATCTCGTTGACGTGGCGCGATCTCGTGAGGAACCGGAGGATCTCCCGCTCCCGGCTTTCCTCCCGCGGCACGGGGAACGTCCAGCCCAGAAACCCGGCCACCTCTTCCGCCGAGGTCACCGGGGAGGCCCCTTCCCGGATCAACCCGTTGCTCCCGGCCGTATGGGGGAAAAGCGGGTTGCCCGGGACGGCCATCACCTCTTTCCCCTGCTCGAGGGCGAACCGCGCGGTGATCAGGGCCCCGCTGCGGGACGGCGCCTCCGCGACGACCACTCCCCGCGAGATCCCGCTGATGATGCGGTTCCTCGCGGGAAAATTCCGGGGGAGCGGAAGGCTTCCCGGGGGAACCTCGGCCAGCAGCGCCCCCCGCTCGAGGATCCGTTCGCGGAGCCTTCCCGACTCGGGGGGATATACGACATCCACACCGCACCCGAGGACCGCCAGCGTCTTCCCGCCCCCGCGCAGGGCCCCCTCGTGGGCCGCCGCGTCGACCCCCCGCGCCATGCCGCTGACGACCGTCCACCCAAGTGCCGCGAGGCCGGCCGCAAGCTCGCCTGCGAATTCCCTCCCCGGCGGCGTGGGGGCCCGGCTGCCGACGATCGCCACGGTGTCCCCCCACGGGATGTCCGCTCCAAGCCGGTAGAGGACCAGGGGTGCATCGGGGATGGCGGCCAGGGACGCGGGGTACTCGCCGGAGCCCAGCGGGACCACGCGAATGCCCGCAATCCCGCATGCGTCACGGATCCGGGACGCCTTCTCCCCCGCCTGCCGGGAGGTAAGGACGTCTTCGGCTTTCCGGAGAATCGCCGGGCCGCCGGCATCGCACGCGCCTGGGAGAAGCGGGGTTCGCCCGGAAAAGATAAGCCTGCGCAGGTGCCGGGCCGTGAACCCTTCCACCTGGCTGAGCCGCAAGAGAATTTCGACCGGCATGGATTCGTTCGTCATACGGGCGGCACCTGTTCCTTTTACCGGTACCTCCCGATCAAAATCCGTGCCGGCGGAGAGCCCCGGGGCTACTTCCCCTTCCCCGTCGCCTGCCCGGCCACCGCCTTCACGCCCGCGGAAAACGAGTGCAGGCTCTTGACGATGTACGCCGTGGAAAATTCGGGGGACACGCGCACAACGACCGCCTCCCCCACCTCCACGTGGGCGGAGGTCCCCTTTTCCGCCAGCGTCCCCGCCGATTCGTCCGCGACGTCGAACAGCCGGAACACGTTTCCGACGGCCACGCCGGCCGAGGCCCCGCGGTCCAGGAAGACGAAGTTACCGGCGGCCTGTTCCCTGTTTTCCAGCTGTCCCGCGAGGACGGTCGCCGCCATTCCCCCGGCCCCCGGTGAAAGCGTGACCGGCCTGCAGGAAGGGATTTCCTCGCTGATCATATCCTCCCGGTTCAGGTCCTCGAAGGACGTCCGGATGACGCCGAATGTCTCCCCGTTCTCCTTTCCGCTCGACTGGATAATCCCCGCAAGATACTTCACGTAGCCGGTAACAGGACGGTCGCCCGGTGTCGTTATCGGACCGCGGACGCGGTACACCCCAAGGAGTTGCCCCGCGGGTATTTCCTTCTGCAGTTGGAGGTGCACCCTGTCTCCCTCCGCAAACGCCACCTTGGGTTCCTCGCCGCCGCTGATGGCGCCGATCCCGGCCGGTTTCTCCTTCAGGAACTCGCCGGCGCGCACGAATTCGGACGGCAGGATATCAAGAGTCGGCGGCCCGGAAGGGGGAGAGGCCGCCGCGGCCTGCTCCTCGGGCTTCCTGACTTCCACGGGGACGGCGGGCGCATCCGCGGAAGCCGCTGCCGGGGCTTCCGCGGCCGGAAGAGCGTATTCCCTGGCGGGAGGCGGGAAGATGACCACCCGTATCCCGGGGTAGATGTAGTGCGGGTTCGTGAGAAACCGGTTCTGTTCCCACAACTCCTGCCACTTCCAGGGAGAGCCCAGGTATTTCGCGGCGAGGTCCCAGAGAGTGTCCCCTTGTTCGACGGGATGGATCAGGCCGTCGGGGTACGCCGCCGCCCCGGCGGGAGGGGGAGGGCTTTCCTGCGCAAACCCCCCGGCGGGCAACAAAAGGGTTACGCCAAGGATCGTCAAAGCCAGGAAAACCGCCGTGCGTCCTCTCATCTTTTTCACCTCGCGTCGACCCGGTTAAGGGGTTTAATTATATCTAAATTATACTAAATATTACTCCAATTATAAGGAAAACTACAATCCATTTCAGTGGAAGTCAAGGGCATTCTGCGCCCTTCCACCGCAGGTGGAGAAAGACCTCGCGGTTCCCCCGGGGACCCCGGAGCCGGCTCTCCGCCTGGCCCGCCACGTCGAATCCAAGCTCCCTTGCGGTTTGCGCAACCGTTCCGACCGCTTCGAGCCTCTTCCCCTCGTCCCGGACGACCCCGCCCTTTCCCACCCACTCCCTTCCCACCTCGAACTGCGGCTTTACCAGGGCGAGGACGTCCGCCCCGGGAAGGAGAAAACGCCGGAGAGGCGGCAGGATGTGCCGAAGCGAGATGAAGGAGACGTCGACGGCGGCAAGGGCCGCTTTTTCGGGCAACAGGTCCGGCGAAGCGTTACGGAAGTTGACGTTTTCCAGGAGGACGACCCGGGGGTCCCTCCGGAGCCGGTCATCCATCAGGTTCTCCCCCACGTCGACGGCGTAGACCCGCGCGGCGCCCCGGCGGAGCAGGCAATCGGTGAACCCGCCCGTGGAGGCCCCGACGTCGAGCGCCACGACCTCCTTGCAGGAGACCCCCAGGTCGTCCAGGGCTCCCTCGATCTTCCCCCCGCCTCGCGAAACGAACGGCCGCGGGGCGGGCGCGAGGGTCACCGCCCGGCCCGGCCCGACCTGCGCGCCGCACTTGGAGACGACAATCCCGTCGAGGAGCACCCGGCCGGACAGAACGAGCCCCTGGGCCTTCGCGCGCGTTTCCGCCAGCCCGCGCGCCACCAGCTCCGCGTCCAGACGGTTGCGGCCGGACTTCTTCCCGGAGGGGTCAGACAATCCTTTCAAGCCTGGACCGGATGCCGTTGAACAGGGCGGGGAGGAACGTTTTCCCGTGGCCGACGAGCCGCTGCGCCTCGGCGATGACCGCCTCGGGGCTCACCCCGTGCGCCTCGCGCAGCTGGACCTGGGAGCCGTGCTCGACGAACCGGTCCCGGATCCCCAGGCGGCGGAATTGCGCGGGATGCTCCCCGTGCTCCTCGAACATCTCGAGCACCGCGCTTCCGAACCCTCCGGCGAGGACGTTTTCCTCGACCGAAAGGACACGTCCGATCCGGTGCGCCAGGGGAAGGATCAAATCCGCGTCCAGCGGCTTCACGAACCTGGCGTTGACCACGGCGGCGGAGATCCCCCGTTTCCGGAGCTCCTCGGCGGCGTAAAGGGAAGGCGCCACCGTCGCGCCGATGGCCAGGACAAGGAGATCCCTCCCCTCGACGAGCAGCTCCCCTTTCCCCCACTCGACGGTTTCCGGCAGGGCTCGCGGCGGTGCCCCCGTCACGCTCCCCCTCGGGTACCGGATCGCGGCGGGCCTTCCGGCGGCGACCGCCGCCCGGAGCATCGCGACAAGCTCCCACTCGTTCCCCGGAGCCATGACCGACATGTTCGGGATGTGCCGCAGGAACGAAAGGTCGAACAGTCCCTGGTGGGTCGCCCCGTCCGCCCCCACGATCCCTCCGCGGTCCACGGCGAAGACGACGGGCAGGTTCTGGATGCAGACGTCGTGGATGATCTGGTCGTAGGCGCGCTGGAGGAACGTCGAGTAGACCGTGACCACCGGGATCTTCCCCTCCCGGGCCAGCCCGGCAGCGAAGGTCACGGCGTGCCCCTCCGCGATCCCGACGTCGAAGAAGCGGTCCGGAAAGGCGTCCCGGAATTTCGACAACCCGGTGCCGCCGCACATCGCCGCCGTGATGGCCACCACCTTGGGGTTCTCCCGGGCGATCCCGACGATGGCGTCCGCGAACACGTCGGTATACGTGGGCGGGCTCCCGCGGCCTGCGCCCTCGCCGGTCACCGGGTCGAACGCCCCGACCCCGTGGAAATTTTCCGGATTGGCCTCGGCGGGCGCGTACCCTTTCCCCTTCGTCGTCACGATGTGAACGAGCAGGGGCCCCTCCAGGTTGGACAGGTTCTGGAAAGTCCCGATGAGATCCTCGACGTTGTGGCCGGAGATTGGCCCGATGTAGGTGAAACCGAGCTCCTCGAAGAGCAGGCCGGGAACGAAAAACCCCTTGGTGAGCTCCTCCGCCTTTTTCCCGAGCCGGGCCATGATATCGCCCCCCGGCATCGACTTCAGCAGGTTCTCGACGCGCTTCCGGAACGAGGTGTAGAACTTCCCCGTCATGATCCGGTTCAGGTACCCGGACAGGGCGCCGACGTTCTGGGAGATGGACCACTCGTTGTCGTTCAGGATCACGATGAGGTCGCGCTTCTGGTGCCCCGCCTGGTTCAACCCCTCGAGCGCCAGCCCCGACGAGAGGGACCCGTCGCCGATGACCGCGATGACCTTGTGGCTCTCCTTCCGCATGTCGCGGGCCACGGCCATCCCGAGGGCCGCGGATATCGAGGTGCCGGAGTGCCCCGTCCCGAAGGCGTCGCAGGGGCTCTCCGAGATCCGGGGAAACCCCGAGATTCCCTTGTAGGTGCGCAGCGTGGGGAAGACATCCCGCCGGCCGGTCAGGATCTTGTGGGCGTACGCCTGGTGCCCCACATCCCAGACGATCCGGTCGCGGGGGCAGGAGAAGACGTAGTGCAGCGCGAGGGTCAGCTCCACGACCCCCAGGCTGGAGGCCAGGTGTCCGCCGGTCTTCGAGACGCTCCGCACGATCAGGTCGCGCAACTCGGCCGCGAGCCGGGGTAGATTTTCCCTCGAGACCTTTTTCAGGTCGTCGGGAGACTGGATGTCCGGAAGCAACGCCTTCAAGGTCACGATCTCCTCGCGGCGACGATGCGGACGATATCCCTCAAACCCTCACCTTCCTCCCCGAAGGGGGAGAGCGCCGACAACGCCTCGCCGCTTAAAGCTTCCGCCCTGGCGAGCGCCGCCTCCATCCCGAACGCGGCGGGGAAAGTCAGCTTGCCGCGCGCCCGGTCCTTCGCCACCCCTTTCCCCATCTCCTCGAAGCTGCCGGTCTCGTCCAGAATGTCGTCGGTCACCTGGAAGAGGAGACCCAGCGCCCGGCCGTACCGCGCAAGGGCTTCCACCTGGACCGCGGTCCCTCCTCCCAAAATCCCACCCATCCGCGCGGAGGCGGACAGGAGGGCCGACGTCTTCCGCAGGTCGATCTCCTCTTTCTCGTCGCCGCGGGCCCCGGCCCCCTCCGCGGAAAGGTCCATCTGCTGCCCCCCCACCATGCCTTCCGCCCCCGCGGCGCGCGCAAGGACCGCGACGGCCGCCAGGGCCTTGCCCGGCTCCTTCCCGGCCAGCGGGGACTCGCTCATCACCCGGAACGCCTCCGTGAGGAGCGCGTCGCCGGCCAGGATCGCCGTGGCCTCCCCGAAGGCCTTGTGGCTGGAAGGCTTCCCCCTCCGGAAATCGTCGTCGTCCATGGCGGGGAGGTCGTCGTGAATGAGGGAGTAGGTGTGGATGTACTCGACGGCGCAGGCGAACGGGAGAAGCTCCCCCTCGTCCCCGCCCACCGCCCCTCCCGCAAGGAGCAGCACCACAGGCCGGATCCTTTTCCCCCCCGCGATCAGCGAGTATTCCATGGCTTCCCGAAGCCTCTCCGGCATGGGGCAGACGTCCCTTCCGAGGAACCGGAGGAGATTCTCCTCGACCATCTTCCGGCAGCGGGAGATCTCCGGTCGTCGGGGGGATGACAACTCACTCCTCTTTGCCGAGAATGTCGCTTTCGTCCTCCGTCTCGCGGACGATCCCGTCCGGTTTCCGGAGGAGGACCTCGATCTTCCTGTCGGCCTCGTCCAGCCGCTTCTGGCAGATCCCCGACAGCTTCATCCCCTCCTCGAACAGGCGGATCGACTCCTCCAGCTTCGTCTCCCCGGATTCCAACTTCGATACGATGGTTTCCAGCTGCTTCAGCGCCTCCTCGAAGGAAGGCTCTTTCCCTTTCGCCGTCATGCTCACCCTATCCTTCGCTCCAAGCCCGGTCCGGATCCCCCTTCGGCTGCGCCGCCTTTGTGGATCGCGGGGACATTCCTGTTATCGGGGACACTCCTGAATTTGTTTTTCCAGGTTTCACGTTGAGGAGTGTCCCCGCCTGCCGTTGAGGAGTGTCCCCGCCCTGCCTACAGTTATACTCTGCCGCCGCGCAACCGGTCAATGGAATGCCGGATCGAAAAGCCTGGACGGGTCTACCCGCCCCCCGGGGACCCGGACGCCGAAGTGCAGGTGAGGCCCCGTGGCGCGACCGCTCGACCCGACCGACCCGATCCGCTTGCCCTTAGCCACCCGTTGCCCCTCCGCCACGGTGTATTCCCGGAGATGGTAATAAACGCTGAACACCCCGCCCCCGTGGTCCAGCACCACGGAGTTCCCCCCGAAGAACTGCTCGCCCGCGAAGCCCACGGCCCCCGCCGCGATCGCCGTCACGGGGGTCCCCGCCGGGACGTGGATATCGACCCCTGCGTGCGGGGCCCGAGGCTCGCCGTTGATCACCCTGCGCGCCCCGAACCCGGCGGGGCGGAAGTCCGGCACGGGAGGGAGAAACGGCAGGTCCCATGCCGGCGCGGTGACTGCGGCGAGCCGCTCCTCCAGCCGTTCGGCCTCCCCGCGGATCCTCTCGAGCGTCGCGTCGTCGAACCGCGCCATGCTTTCCGGAAGGGTCAGCTCCTGCACGGGGAAAACCCTTTCCCGCACGGTGAGCTCCAGGTCGAAACGCGCGACGGAGCCGTTCCGGACGGTCGTCGCCGTCAGCGATGCCTTGCCGGGAGGCTCCATGAGATCGACCCCTACCAGGGCAATATATTTGCCGGCCCCCGCATCCCTCACGGGGACCGTCCGTCCTCTCCAGACGAGCGTCAGGTTGTCCGGAGACGGGGCGACGGAAACCTCGACCAGCACCGGGTCCCCCTGGGCGGGCTCGCGAGCGGAAACCGAAACGGAAAACGTTTCCCCGGGAATCCCCGGGCTGCCCTCCGCAGTGGAGTTCACGGAAAACGCGGGGCTCACGCCCGCAAGGAGGAGGATTGCCGGGAGAAGAAAACCCTTCGCCGCGACAATGCCCTCCCTCACCCTTTTCCCCCTTCCACGACCGCGCAGAACACCCCGTCGGAAACCCGGACGTCGAGTGCCTCCCCCGGGACGGCTTCGGAGACGGCCCGGACCGCGCGGCCCGTCGCCCTCAAGGTGGCGATCGCGTACCCCCTCGAAAGGACCGCCGTGGGGTCGAGGGCGAACAGCTTCCCTTTCAAGACCCCCAACCTCCCCCGCGAGGCGTCGCACGCAACCCCGATCCGCCGGGTCGCCCTTTCCAGGAGAACGGCCGCGTCCCCCCGTTTCCGGGAAACCCACGCGGCAGGGGAGAAAAAGCGGAGTTCGGCCGAGAGAACGGTCACGCGCTCCCTGCCTCGCCGGGCAATCTCCTGCATCCTGTCCGCGAGGGAGTCCGTCGAGTCCGCAAGCGCGTAGCGCTTCGCCTGGAGGAGCGGCCTGGGATCGACGATGGCCCCCGCGGCGATCCGGAACTCCCTCCGGAGCGTTTCCCGGTGGTGCCGTTCCGCTCTCCCCGCCCGCAAGGCGAGGCTTGCCACGCGATCCGCAAGCTCCGCCCGGTCGGGAACGGCCATCTGCGCGGCGGCGGTGGGAGTCGGGGCGCGGTGGTCCGCCGCCAGGTCGGAAAGGGTGAAGTCGGTCTCGTGCCCGACCGCGCTGATCGTGGGGACGCGGGACGCGGCGATCGCCCGCACCACCGGCTCCTCGTTGAATGCCCATAGGTCCTCCACCGACCCGCCGCCGCGGCCCACGATGATCAGGTCGACGTCCCCGCTCGCGGAGAGGGCCGAAAGGGCCATCGCGATGTCCTCCGCGGAGCCCTCGCCCTGCACCAGGGCGGGTGCGAGCGTGATCCCGATCGCGGGCCAGCGGTTCCGGGCCACCCGGATGATGTCCCGGAGGGCCGCCCCCTGGCGGGAGGTGACGATGCCGATCCGCGAAGGGAACGGGGGGATCGGGCGCTTCCGCTCCGGATCGAAGAGCCCCTCCGCGGCGAGCCGCGCCTTTCGTTTTTCCAGCTCGACGAGGAGGCTGCCCAGGCCAATGACCTCGGCGGACTGCGCGTAGATCTGGTACTCCCCCTTCTTCTCGAAAACCCCGATCGAGCCCGTTACGATCACCGTCTGCCCGTCGCGTATCTCACCTAAGATGAACCGCTCCCTCCCGCGGAACATCACCACGCGGATCTGCGCCCCCTCGTCCTTGAGCGAGAAGTACCGGTGTCCCGACGGGTACAGCTTGTAGTTGGAAACCTCCCCCTCAACGCGGACGGACCGGAACTCCCCCTCGAGGGACGCCTTGATGCGCACCGTGAGTTCGGAAACGGAGAGAACCCCGCCCCGCTCCCCGCGCCGCGGACGGAAGAGGTCTCCTTCCATTACTATACCCCCTTCCCCTGGAGGAGCTCCTCCAGGGGCACCGCCTGGACCTTCTCCTTCCGAAGGTCGGGAAGAAGATCGAGGATCGTCGAAAGAGTCTCCGCCCTCCCGTGGCAGATCAGGACCGCGGCGCCTTTCTCCTTCGCGATCGCGATCGCCCTGGCCCATTGCAGACGCATCTCTCCGGGCTTCATCCCCGCGTCGAGAAAGACGTCCCTTCTCGCGGCGGGGACACCGGCGCGCAGCGCGGTCTCCAGGGCCACGGACCCCGGCGTCGTCACGCTGTCCAGAAGGTAGAGCCCCTTTTTGCCGAGCACGGCAACGTAGGCCGCCATCGCCTCGGGATCCGCGGTGAACGCGGAGCCCATGTGGTTGCTCGCCCCCGCCGCCTGGGGAAGATCCTCGATCATCCGGTCGAGCAGGGACTCCATCTCGTCGCCCGTCATCCCCCTGCGGAGCCGGAAACCTTCCGTCCGGTCGGGGGCCGGGTTTTCCGGTTCCATCGGGACGTGCAGGACCACCCCCCACCCCTTGGCGCGGGCGGATTCCGCGACCTTGCGGGAAGAGGGCCCGAAGGGGATGACGGCAACGGTGATCTTTTCCGGGAACTTCATCCATTCCGCGTCGCGGGAAGGCTCGTATCCGAGATCATCCACAACGATGGCCAGGCGGGGAAGGGCGGGCGGGGCCTCCACCGGAGGAGGTTGGGGAGCGGTCGCCCGGGTCGCGGGGGAAAGGGGTGAAACGGACCCCTGTTCCCTGTCGCCCCGGCCCGGCAACAGGAGCGCGACGCCTACCGCCAGTAGGCCGGCGAGGAACGCCCCCGACATCAGGACCCCCCACCGCCACCCTTTCCGGCCGTCCCGCATCCTAGCCCGCATTTCTCACCGCGTTCCGTAGCGAGGGGGCGTAGCCGGGCGTGGA
>CAYILU010000013.1:0-15335 GCA_964364235.1 uncultured bacterium
TTTCCGGGTCAAGTGAAAAAGCGTTTCCCGATAAGAGAATCGACAAGAAGACTAGCTGCGGCATACAAAAAAAGCGGTCCTTTCGGGCCGCCTGGTAACTCAATCCGTGCAAATATCTCCGAACCTGTTTTACCCCTTCTCGGTTTTCCCCGGTTTCCCTTGCTGTCCCGCCCGCTTCCTGGGTGCCTTCTCCCCTTCGGGTTTCCTGGCCTTCTGCCCGGCGGAGCCCTTTTTGGCAACCGTCGCTTCCGCGGCCTTACCCTTTGCCGGCGCCTTCTTTTCCTTTCCCCCCGCCGTCTTCTTTTTCTTCGCTTTGCGGGCCCCCGCCATTTTCTCTTCGGTGGGAAGGTACTCTAAAATCGCCATCTCCGCGCCGTCCCCCGCGCGGTAGCCGGTGCGGACGATCCGGGTATAGCCTCCCGCCCGGTCGACGAAACGACCGGCAAGGCCGGCGAAGATCTTCTCGGTGCCCTTCTTGTCGCTCAGCAGGGCGAAAACACGCCTCCTCGCATGGAGGGTGTCTCTCTTCCCGAGAGTGATCAAACGATCGGCAAGGGGCCGGAGCTCCTTGGCCTTGGCGACCGTTGTCTCGATCCGCTCCGAGCGTACCAGGGAGTTCATCAGGTTCCGCAGCAGCGCTTTCCGGTGGGAAGGGCTCCTGCTCAGTTTCCGGTGGTTCATGCCATGACGCATATTGCTTCCTCTTTGTGGTGTTTATTCGTTTCAGTCTTCTTCCCGCGGAGGGGTGAACTTCTCCGGGGAGAACCCATCGATCTTCACCCCGAGGGAGAGCCCCATGCCGTGCAGGACTTCCTTGATCTCGTTCAGGCTTTTCTTCCCGAAGTTCTTGGTTTTGAGCATTTCCTGTTCGGACCTCTGGACCAGCTCGCCGATATACTTGATGTCCGCGTTCTTCAGGCAGTTGTAGGCGCGTACGGAGAGCTCGAGCTCCTCCACGGGCTTGTAGAGGTTCTCGTTCACAGCCCCCGCCTGAAGGGAAGCCGGCTCGTCCGGCATCTCCGCCTCCTCATCGAAGTTGATGAAGACGGTGAGTTGATCCTTCAGGATTTTCGCGGCGTAGGCGACCGCGTCCGCCGGCAGGATGGATCCGTCGGTCCACACCTCGAGGATGAGGCGGTCGTAGTCGGTCTGCTGCCCGACCCGCGCGTTGGTAATCGTGAAGTTGACCTTCTTGATCGGAGAAAATATGGCGTCGATGGGGATCGCACCGATCGGGGCGCCCTCCTCCAGGTTCTTCTCGGCCGGGACATAGCTTTTCCCCAGCTTCACGGTCAACTCCATCTTGAGCGTGGCGTTCTCGGAGAGTTCCGCGATATGGCGGTCTTTGTTCAGGATTTCAATCATCGGGTCCGCCTTGATGTCCGAGGCCTTGACCCTCTTGGGACCCTTCGCCTCCAGGTAGACCGTCCGGGGCTCGGGCGAGTGCATACGCAGCCGGATCTCCTTCAGGTTGAGGACGATGTCGGTGATGTCCTCCACCACCCCGACGATGGTGGAAAACTCGTGCTGGACGCCCTCGATGCGAACCGAGGTGATCGCCGCTCCCTGCAGGGAGGAAAGCAGCACCCTGCGAAGCGCGTTTCCGAGCGTGGTTCCGAAACCCCTCTCCAGGGGCTCCGCCACGAATTTTCCGTAATCGGCCGTTGCCGAATCCGTCTGTATCTCTATGCGCCGCGGCTTTATCAACTGCTTCCAGTTTCGCTGAAACATGCTGCCCCCTTCTTCCGCGCCGGAAGGATTTATTTCGAATAAAGTTCGACGATCAACTGTTCCTGGATCGGTTCCTTGATTTCCGCCCGCGTCGGAAGCGTCTTCACCACCCCGCGGAAGTTCTCCCTGTCCATCTCGAGCCAGGGAGGTATCCCCTTACGGACCACGGCGTCCAGGGCGTCGTTGAGGGATGGGATCTTCCTGCTCTTTTCCTTGAGCTCGACAACGTCGCCGGGCCGGACGAGAAAGGACGGGATGTTCACCTTCCTGCCGCCCACTTTGAAGTGCCCGTGCCCGACCAGCTGCCTGCTTTCCCTGCGCGTCGGAGAGAATCCCAATTTAAATACGACGTTGTCCAATCGACGCTCCAGAAGGATCAGGAGGTTGTCGCCCGTCTTCCCCTTCATCCCGTCCGCCTTCTCGAAGTAGTTCCTGAACTGCCGCTCCAGAAGCCCGTAGATCCGCTTGGCCTTCTGCTTCTCGCGCAGCTGTACTCCGTAATCGCTATGCTTCGGGCGCCGCTGTCCGTGCTGTCCGGGAGGATATCCCCTGCGCTTGATGGCGCACTTGTCGGTGAAGCAGCGGTCCCCTTTCAGGTAGAGTTCAATTCCCTCTCTCCGGCAGAGCCGGCATACAGATTCGCGATACCTGGCCAAATCCTGTCCTCCTCTTCCGATTCCGGGTGGTTGCCCTGTTTCAGACGCGCCGCCGCTTCGGAGGGCGGCACCCGTTGTGCGGGATCGGCGTCACGTCCCGGATGTAGTTGATTTTCATTCCGGCCGCCTGAAGGGTGCGCAACGCCGCTTCCCTGCCCGACCCCGGGCCCTTGATGTGAACCGACACGGTGTTCACGCCGCACTCCATCGCCTTCTTGACCACCTCTTCGGCGGCGACCGTTGCCGCGAAGGGTGTGCTCTTCCTCGATCCCTTGAACCCCTTCGAACCGGAGCTGCACCACGCGAGGGTGTTCCCATCGGGGTCGGTGATGGTGATGATCGTGTTGTTGAAGGTCGCCTTGATGTGTGCGACCCCGACCGGCACGTTCTTCCGGACTTTCCTCTTGCCCTTTCTCTTCGGTGTTGCCATCACTCCTCCGGTTTCCCGCCGAACTGCGGGGGAAATATTCACTTATTTCTTGGGGGCTTCCTTCTTCCTGGCGACCGCGCCCTTGCGCGGCCCCTTTCTCGTCCTGGCGTTCGTGTGGGTCCGCTGCCCGCGGGCCGGGAGTCCCTTTCTGTGCCGCAAACCCCGGTAGCTCCCCAGGTCCATGAGGCGCTTGATGTTCATCGAGATTTCCTTGCGAAGATCCCCTTCGACGCGGTAGTTCGCGTCGATGACGTCCCGGATGCGCGCCACCTGGTCTTCGGTCAGGGTGTTGGTCCTCGTGTCCGGGGACACCCTCGCCTCCTCCAGGATCTTCATCGCGGACGTCGGCCCGATTCCGTAAATATAGGTCAACGCCGCCGCTATCTTTTTCGCCTTCGGGATATCGACTCCGGCTATACGTGCCAAATGCTCCTCCTGGAATGCGCGGGTTGCGCCGTTTCGACTAACCCTGGCGCTGCTTGTGTTTTGGGTTCTCGCAGATGACGCGGACGACGCCTTTTCTCCGGATCACCTTGCATTTGACGCACATCTTGCGCACCGACGGCCTGACTTTCATCACGTGCCCCTTTTATTTCGATCTGTATACGATCCGGCCACGGGTCAGGTCGTACGGCGTCAACTGCACCGTCACCCGGTCCCCGGGCAGGATCTTGATGAAGTGCATCCGCATCTTTCCCGATATGTGCGCGAGCACCTTCATCTTGTTGTCGAGCTCCACCCGAAACATCGCGTTCGGAAGCGGTTCGATGACCGTCCCCTCGACTTCGATGGCTTCTTCCTTGGGCATCTCCGGTTTTGCCTCTTACCTGGGCCCTTCCGTTCAGGGAAGACTCAATATTTTTGTCCCGCTCTCCGTAACCGCGACCATGTGCTCGAAATGCGCCGAGCGCTTGCGGTCGCGGGTCACCACCGTCCATCCGTCCGGGAGGACCTCGACCGGGTACCCTCCCTCGTTCACCATGGGCTCGATCGCCAGCACCATGCCGGCACCCAGTTTCGATCCGGTCCCCCGAACGCCGTAATTGGGGACCTGGGGCTCCTCGTGCAGCATCCGCCCGATCCCGTGCCCGACGAAGTCGCGCACCACGGAGAATCCCGCCGACTCCGCGGTCTCCTGGACGGCCGCGGAAATATCCCCGATGCGGCTCCCTTCGCGGGAAGCCTCGATCGCCTTTTCCAGGGCCGCCTCCGTCGCGCGCATGAGCTTCAGGGAGGACTCGGCGGGCTTCCCCACGGCAAAGGTTTTCGCGCCGTCCCCGTAATAACCTTCCTTCACCACCCCGAAGTCGATGCTCACGATGTCCCCATCCCGCAGGATCCGGCTGCGGGAGGGGATCCCGTGGACGACCTCCTCGTTGATCGAGGTGCACAGGTTCGCCGGGTACCCCAGGTATCCCTTGAAAGCCCCTCTCACCCCGTGGCGCACGACAAATTCCTCCGCAAACCCCTCCAGGTCGAAGGTCGCGCTCCCCGGCCGGATCAGGGACTTCACCTCTTCAAAGAACCGCCCTACGATGGCGCCTGCGCGCCGCATCGCCTCAATTTCCCGAGGCGACTTGATGATGATCATGCGCTACTTGAGGATCTTCACGATATTCGCGTAGATCGCGTCTATGTCCCCGGTCGCCTTTACGGAACGGGTCTTCCCGGTCCCCTTGTAGTACTGGAGCAGGGGCTCGGTCATTTTTTTGTAGTTCGCCAGCCGGGCCAGGATCGTCTCTTCCTTGTCGTCATCCCGCTGGATGAGTGCCGTCCCGCACTTGTCGCACTTCCCCTCCGCCTTCGGGCGGTTGAACTGGACGTGGTACATGGCGCCGCATCCGGTGCAGGTCCTCCGTCCGCACAGGCGCTCCATCAGCTCCTTCTCGTCGACCTCGAGGGAGAGGACCGTGCGGACCTCCTTCCGGAGCTCCCGCGTCACGCGGTCGAGGGCCTCCGCCTGCGGGATCGTCCGCGGGAATCCGTCGAGGATGAACCCGTTCAGGCAGTCCGGGGCCTGAAGCCGCTCCTTCACGATCCCGATAACCACCTCGTCCGGTACGAGGCCGCCCTGGTCCATGTGCGTCTTTGCGAGCTTCCCCATTTGCGTCCCGTTCTTTACGGCTTCGCGAAGCATGTCGCCAGTGGAGATCTGAGGTATGGAAAACGCCGCGGAGATCATTTTCGCCTGCGTTCCCTTACCGGCGCCGGGAGGCCCAAGCAGGATGATTCCCAACATCGGCTACGTCCTCCTCCCCTTGATTTGTCCCTTCTTCAGGAACCCCTCGTAATGACGGGTGATCAGATGCGATTCGATCTGCTGGATCGTGTCCATCGCGACACCCACCACGATCAGAAGGCCGGTTCCCCCGAAGTAGAAAGGCACGTTGAAACGGGAGATCATGATGCTGGGCAAAACGCAGATGACCGACACGTAAAGGGCGCCGCCCAGCGTGATGCGTGTCAGGATCTTGTCGATGTACTCGGCGGTCTTCTTCCCCGGCCGGATCCCGGGGACGAACCCCCCGTACTTCTTCATGTTGTCGGCGACGTCGACCGGGTTGAAGGTGACCGCGGTGTAGAAGTAGCAGAAGAAGATGATGAATGCGATGTAGATGGACTCGTACGCCCAGCTGCCGGGCGTCAAGGCGTCCGAGATCGTCTTGGTCACCGGGTGCTTGATGAAGCTGGCCAGTGTCGCCGGGAACAGGAGGATCGAGGAGGCGAAGATCGGCGGTATGACCCCCGCCGTGTTCACCTTCAGCGGAAGGTGGGTGCTCTGCCCGCCGTAGACCCGACGGCCCACGATTCTGCGCGCGTATTGCACGGGGATCTTGCGGTGCGCCCGCTCGAAGAAGATGATGAGTCCCACCACGCCCACCATGAGGGCCAGGATGAGCAGGCCGATGAACAGGCTCATCTCGCCCGTGCGGATGAGCGTCGCCGTCCGGACGAGCCCGCTGGGGAACCTGGCGACGATGCCCGCGAAGATGATGAGGGAGATCCCGTTCCCGATGCCACGCTCCGTGATCTGCTCGCCGAGCCACATGATGAAGGCCGTCCCCGAGGTCAGCGTGAGGACCGTCATGAGCCGGAAGCTCCACCCCGGGTGGTAGACCACGGATGACGATCCGGCGCCCCCGACGCTTTCGAGTCCCACGGCGATCCCCATCCCCTGGATGATGGAGAGGACGATCGTACCGTACCGCGTATACTGCGTGATTTTCCGGCGGCCGAGCTCGCCTTCCTTCGACAGCTTCTCCAGCTGCGGGATCACCACGGTGAGGAGCTGCAGGATGATGGAGGCGCTGATGTAGGGCATGATCCCAAGCGTGAAGATGGAGAAGCGGCTCAAGGCCCCGCCCGAGAACATGTCGATCATCCCGAAGAGTGTCCCCGACTGGCTCGCGAAGATCGCGGAAAGCGCCTGGTTGTCGATCCCCGGGGTGGGGATGTAGACCCCGATCCGGTAAACGATCAGGAGTCCGCAGGTGACGAGGATCCGCTTCTTGAGCTCCGGAATCTTCGTGATGTTCTGCAGGCCGCTCAGCAAGGAGAGCTTACCTCAAGGGTCCCGCCGGCGGCGGTGACCTTTGCCGCCGCTGCCCTGCTGGCCTTGTCGACCTTGACCGACAGGGGACGATCGACCTCTCCGTCCGCGAGGAGCTTGACGCCGTTCATCGCCTTCTTCACCAGTCCCGCCGCCATGAGCGCGGCAAGGTCGACGACCGACCCCGACTCGAACCGGTTCAGGTCCTTCACGTGGACGATCACGTACTCCTTGCGGAAGATGTTGGTGAAGCCGCGCTTCGGGATTCGACGCTGCAGGGGCATCTGCCCCCCCTCGTACCCGGGAGGGGTGCTGCCGCCGCTGCGGGCGCGCAGCCCCTTGTGTCCTTTCCCCGAAGTCTTGCCCAACCCGGACCCTTTACCCCGGCCAACGCGCTTTTTCGCGCTGGTGGCCCCTTTTGGCGGCCTCAAATCGGAAAGTTTCATCTGGATTCTCCCGTTTCCTCGACGCGGAGAAGGAATTTCACCTTTTCCACCATCCCCCGGATCTCGGGGGTATCCATGCGGACAACGGACCGGTTCACCCGCGTCAGCCCCAACCCCCTGATAACCCGCCGGTGGTCCTCCCGCTGACCACTGAGCCCCCGCGCCAGGGTGATCTTCAGTTTCCCGCTCATGCCGACGCCTCTTCCACCCTCGGCCCCCGGGTCGCCGCGATCATTTCCGGGGAGCGGAGCTGGCCGAGACCGTTTATGGTCGCCTTCACAAGGTTATGGGGATTGTTGCTTCCCAGCGATTTGGTCAGGATGTTCGTTATGCCCGCGGATTCCACCACGGCCCTTACCCCGCCGCCGGCGATGACGCCGGTCCCCGGCGATGCGGGTCGGATGACGACCCTGCTCGCGCCGAATACGCCTACCACCTCGTACGGGACCGTCCCGTTGATCAGGGGGACCTCGATGAGCAGCCGCTTCGCGTTCTGGACCGCCTTGCGGATGGCCTCCGGCACCTCGTTCGCCTTGCCGAGTCCCGTGCCGACGTGGCCGTTCCCGTCGCCCACGACGACCACCGCGCTGAAAGAGAATCTTCGCCCCCCCTTGACCACCTTGGCCACGCGGCTGATGTGAACGACCCGGTCTTTCAGATCGAGATTTTCCGTGTTCAATTTCTTCAAACGAACCTCCCTGTGCGCTCCCGCCTGGGAGCGTTAAAATTCCAGGCCCGACTCCCGGGCGCCGTCCGCCAGGGCCTTGACGCGGCCGTGATAGAGGAATCCGTTCCGGTCGAAGACCACTCTCCGGATGTTCTTCTCGACGGCTTTTTTCCCGAGGAACTCCCCCACCTTTTTCGCGGCGTCGCTCTTTTTCAACCCCGCGATATCGACCCGTATCTCCGGGCTGAGCGTCGAAGCCGTCAGGATCGTCGATCCCGTGGAATCGACCACCAGTTGCGCGTAGATGTGTTTGGCGCTCCGGAAGACGGAAAGCCTTGGTCGCTGTTCCGTTCCGAAGATCCTGGTCCGGATTCTCGTCTTCCGCTTCTGCCGTGCGATCTCTCGACTATTTGTCTGGCTCATGGCTCGTTATTGCTCCTTCGACTATTTCCCTGACGCCTTGCCCACCTTCTTGATCAGGCGCTCCCCCCGGTACCGGATCCCTTTCAGCTTGTAGACGTCCGGTTTCCGTAGCGAGCGGATCCTCGCCGCCGTTTCGCCGACGAGCTCCTTGTCGATCCCCGTGATCTTGACCACCGTGTTCGCTTCCACCTCGGTGCTGATCCCCTCGGGAAGGGGAAAAACAACGGGGTGGGAGTACCCCAGCGCCAGCTGGAGCACGCCTTTTTTTGATTCCGCCTTGTATCCCACGCCGACGATCTCGAGGGTTTTCGTGAACCCTTCCGCAACCCCCTTGACCATGTTGGAGAGGAGGGTCCGGTACATCCCGTACAGGTTCCTCCCGTTGGAAGTATCCACCGAGACGACGGCGCGGTCCCCGGAGACTTCCACGCTCACGTGATGGGGGATCGGGCGGGAAAGCTTCCCCTTCTTGCCGGAAACGATTACGCTCCCGGCCTCGACCTTCACGGTCACGCCGGCCGGTATGACCACGGGCAATTTGCCTATTCTGGACATCTCGTCATCCCTCCAAATGAAAAACCCGACAGCCGCCTACCAGACTTCGCAAAGAACCTCGCCGCCGATCGCAAGCTTCCTGGCCTTCTCCCCGGTCATCACCCCGCGGGAGGTGGAAAGGATGGCCACACCGAAGCCGCTCTTTACGGTCGGAATGTCGTCCTTCCCGACGTAGACGCGCCGCCCGGGACGGCTCACCCGGCGCATTCCCTTGATTGCGTATCCCGTTTCGGGGACGTTCTTCAGGAAGATCTTGAGAGCGTTTTGATTCTTCTCCGCCAGGACCTTGTAGTTTTTGATGAATCCTTCCTCTTTCAGGATCCTGGCGACGTTCTCCAGCACGTAAGCGGAAGGGACCTCGAGCTGGTCGAACCGCGCCATCTGGGCGTTGCGGATCCGTGCTAACAGATTCGACAGATGATCGTTGATAGCCATCGCCCCCCCTACCAGCTCGCCTTGATCACGCCGGGGAGTTCCCCCCGGAGTGCCAGCTCCCTGAGACAGATCCTGCAGAGCCGAAACCGTCGGTAGAAAGCGCGGGGCCTTCCGCAGCGCGGGCAACGGTTATATTTCCGGACCCCGAATTTCGGCGTCCGCTTTGCCTTGGCGATGAGCGACTTCTTGGCCAAATCTCCCCTCCTCTTTTCCTACGGGTTTCTCTGCACCATATTTCAGGCCCGGAACGGCATGCCGAGGAGCCGAAGCAGTTCCAGCCCCTCCTCGTCGTTGCGGGCGGTCGTCACGATCGTGATGTTCATTCCTTTAATCTTGTCGATTTTATCGTAGTTTATCTCAGGAAATATAATCTGTTCCTTTACTCCCATCGTATAGTTCCCCCGGCCGTCGAAGCCTTTCGGGGAAACCCCCTTGAAGTCGCGCACGCGGGGTAACGCCACGGCCAGCAGTTTATCGATGAAATTGTACATCCGGTCCCGCCTCAGGGTGACCTTGATTCCGATCGGCACCCCCGCACGCAACTTGAAGTTCGAGATGCTCATCCGGGCCTTCGTGATGACGGGCTTCTGTCCGGTGATGATGGCGATCTCCTCGGCGGCGGAGTCGAGGATCTTGATGTTCTCGATCGCCTCGCCCAGCCCCATGTTGAGGATCACCTTCTCAAGCTTCGGGACCTGCATCGGGTTCTTGTACCCGAATTTTTCCCTCAGTTTGGGGACCACGTCCGACTTGTAGTAATCATGCAGTCTTGGCATTTCCGTTCACCCCCGTCCGCCTTGCGGGCCGGACGTCCGCTATTTTTTCTTCTCCTCGAAAATTTCCCCGCAATGCCTGCAGGTGCGGTGCTTCTCACCCGACTCGTCCACCTTCATCGCAATGCGCGTGGGCTTGTTGCACTTCCCGCACATGGCGAGGACGTTGGAGTAGGCCAGCGGAGCCTCTTTCTCGACGATCCCGCCCCGGGGGTTGACCTTCCCGGGCTTCATGTGGCGCTTCACCATGTTCGCCTTCTCGACGACGACCCGTCCTTTATCCCGGTCGACTTTAAGGACACGGCCGACCTTCCCCTTCTCGCGGCCCGCCATGATCTTGACGATGTCGTTCTTCCGGATGTGCAGCGTTCCCTCGGCCATCGATCCCTCTCTCTCCGCCTAAAGAACTTCGGGCGCCAGGGATATGATCTTCATGAACTTCCTGGCCCGAAGCTCCCGGGCCACAGGCCCGAAGATGCGTGTCCCGATCGGCTCCATCTGGGGATTGATCAGGACCGCCGAATTCTTGTCGAACTTGAGGTAGCTCCCGTCG
This sequence comes from uncultured bacterium, assembly GCA_964364235.1. GTDB lineage: Bacteria > Desulfobacterota > Deferrimicrobia > Deferrimicrobiales > Deferrimicrobiaceae > JAKALO01. The sequence goes on from CAYILU010000013.1 coordinate 10,220, forward strand.
GGACGCCCTACCTCCTTCGTGGTCCGCACCACGACTGCCTTGTAGACATCCCCCTTTTTCACCTTGCCGTGGGGGATGGCCTCCTTGACGCTGACCACGATGACGTCGCCGACGCCGGCGTACCTGCGCTTGCTTCCCCCGAGGACCTTGATGCAGCAGAGGCGTTTTGCGCCGGAGTTGTCGGCGGCATCCAGCATCGTTTGCATTTGGATCATGGCATTGCCTCTCCGCTCGTTTTATTACCGTACTTCCGTCCGCTCGATCAGCCGGGAAACCCGCCACCGCTTTTCCTTGCTCACGGGGCGCGTCTCGACGATCTCCACCCTGTCGCCGACGCGATATGCGTTCTTCTCGTCGTGCGCCTTGTAGGTGGTCCTGCGCTTCACGTATTTCTTGTAGACCGGATGGGGCACCAGCCGCTCCACGCGGACCACGACCGTCTTGTCCATCCGGTCGCTCACCACCATCCCGACCTTGCTCTTCCGAATTCCCCGGCTCTCCATCGCGGTCTCCGAATGCATGTTAATTGGCCTTTCCCTCCGCCTTCATGCGAAGGAGCGTCATCACGCGCGCGAGGTCCCGCCTGCGGTTGTGGATCAGCATCTTGTTGTCCAGGGCGGAAGCTGCGCGCTTCATCCTCAGCCGGAAAATCTCGTCGCGCAATTCCGTCTCTTTGTGCCGAAGCTCCTCCACGGCGAGGTCCCGAAGCTCTTTTATCTTCATGTTTCCCTCGTCATGAATTTCGTCTGGATGGGGAGCTTGTGCGCCGCCAGGCGAAACGCCTCGCGGGCCGTCGCTTCCTCGACCCCCTCGATCTCGTAGAGGACAAGCCCGGGCTTCACCACGCAGACCCATTCCTCCGGCGCCCCCTTCCCTTTCCCCATGCGGGTTTCGGCGGCCTTCTTCGTGATCGGCTTGTCCGGGAAGAGCCGGATCCAGATCTTCCCGCCACGCTTGATGAACCGCGTCATCGCCACGCGGGCCGCCTCGATCTGCCGCGACGTGATCCAGCCCGCTGTGATCGCCTTCACTCCGAAATCGCCGAAATTGAGGGCGTTCCCGGCTTGCGCCTTTCCGCGTCTCCGCCCCTTCTGCATCTTGCGGAATTTCACTCTCTTTGGCGCCAGCATCGGTCCATTTCTCCTATTCGGTTTTCAGGGCCTGGGGGGCCGCCGGCAGGATTTCGCCCTTGTAGATCCACACCTTCACGCCGATGATGCCGTAAGTCGTCTTCGCCTGGGCCACGCCGTAATCGATGTCGGCGCGAAGCGTGTGCAGGGGGACGCGGCCTTCGCGGTACCATTCGGTCCGGGACATCTCGGCCCCGCCCAGCCGTCCCGCCACCTGGATCTTGATTCCCTTGGCACCCAGCTTCATGGAGGACAGCACGGTCTTCTTCATCGCCCGCCTGAAGGCGATCCGCCGCTCCAGCTGCATCGCGACATTCTCCGCCGTCAGCTGGGCGTCGGTTTCCGGCCTCCGGATCTCCTGGATGGTGATCGTCACCTCGCGGTCCGTGAACTTCAGGAGGTCCTTCTTGAGGTTTTCGATCTCGGCGCCCTTCTTCCCGATGACGATCCCGGGGCGGGCGGTATGGATGATGACGTGAACGCGGTTGGACTTGCGCTCGATCTCCACGCAGGAAACACCCGCATGGATCAGCCGGTTCTTGACATAGGACCGGATGCGGAGATCCTCCTGAAGGAAATTGGCGTATTCCTTCTCGGAATACCACCGCGACCGCCACGTCTTGATGATCCCCAGTCGAAACCCGTACGGATGTGTCTTCTGCCCCAAAACCGCCTCCCTCGTTTAACTTATGCTTCGTCGACGACGATCGTGATGTGGCTCGAACGCCTGCGATACTTGTGCGCCCGCCCCATCGGCGCGGGGCGAAACCGTTTCATGGATCCGCCGAGATCCACATACGCCTGCTTCACGTAGAGGGTGTCCAGGTCGATCACCCCGGTCTGGCCGGCATTCGCGACCGCGGAGTCGAGCACCTTTTTCACCACCGCGGCGGAGGCCTTCTTCGCGAGCTTGAGGACCGTCTGCGCCTCGGAGATTTTCTTCCCGCGGATCAGGTCGGCAACCAGCCGCGCCTTCCTCGGGGACACCCGGACAAACTTCGCCGTCGCTTTGGCTTCCATGGATTCCTCTCCTCCCGGCCTACTTCTTCACCTTCGCCTTGCGGTCCCCGGAATGGCCGTGGAAGGTCCTCGTGGGGGAAAATTCCCCGAGCTTGTGCCCCACCATGTTCTCGGTCACGAAGACCGGCATGAACTTGCGTCCGTTGTGGACGGCGAAGGTGTACCCCACCATGTCCGGTATGATGGTGGACCGCCTCGACCAGGTCTTGATGACCTTCTTCTCGCCCGCCTCGATCGCCCGGCGCAGCTTGCGCATCAGGCCTTCCTCGACATAAGGTCCCTTTTTGATGGATCTCGCCACTTTGCTCTCGCCCCTTGTCCGTTATTTCCTGCGCTTGACGATGTATCGGTCCGTCGACGGGTTCTTGCGGGTCTTGTATCCCTTGGTCGGCTTCCCCCACGGGGTGCAGGGATGCCGGCCGCCGGATGCCTTCCCCTCCCCGCCGCCGAGCGGGTGATCCACGGGGTTCATCGCGACGCCTCGAACGACCGGGCGCCTTCCCAGCCACCGGTTCCTTCCGGCCTTCCCCAGGTTGACCTTCTCGTGGTCGAGGTTTCCGACCTGGCCGATCGTGGCCATGCAGTCGATGAAGACGAGACGCACCTCGCCCGACGCGAGCCGCAGGTGGGAGTATTGTCCCTCCTTCGCGAGGATCTGCACGACGCTTCCCGCGGATCTCGCGAGCTGGCCCCCCTTCCCGACCTTCAGCTCGACGTTGTGGACCATCGTTCCCACCGGGATGTTCCGGATCGGCAGCGCGTTCCCGGGCTTGATGTCCGCGTCCGGGCCCGCGATCACGGTATCCCCGACGGCAAGGCCCACCGGGCAGAGGATGTACCGTTTTTCCCCGTCCGCGTAATGAAGGAGCGCGATTCGGGCGGAACGGTTCGGGTCGTATTCGATCGCGGCGACTTTCGCGGGGATCTCCCTCTTGTCCCGCTTGAAGTCGATGATCCGGTACTTCTGCTTGTGCCCACCCCCGCGGTGCCAGATGGTGATCACACCCCGGTTGTTCCTTCCGCCCGTGTTCCGCTTCTTTTCCGACAGATGCCTTTCCGGCTTCTTGTCGGAGAGATCCTCCCGGGTGAGGATCGTCATGCCGCGGACGCCCGGAGAGGTCGGCTTGAATTTTCTGATTCCCATGGCTATCGGCTCCTTGCCTTCTCGTCCCTCAAACGCCCTCGAAGAACTCGATCTTTTCTCCAGGCTTCAGGGTGACGACCGCCTTTTTCCAGCCCGGCCGCAATCCCACGGTTCGCCCGCGGCGCTTCACCTTGCCGGACACGTTCATGGTCCTGACGTCCACCACTTTCACCTTGAACAGCTTCTCGACGGCCTCCTGGATCTGCTTCTTCTTCGCCCGACGGTCGACTTCGAACGAGACGGCGTTCGCCGTGCTCTTCAGCAGGGTGGCCTTTTCCGTGATCAACGGCCGCTTCAGGACGTCGGAGGGATTCATTTCGCGAGCACCTCCGTGATTTTTTCCAGCGCAGGCCGGGTGAACACCAGCTGTTCGTGCGCGAGGATATCGTAGACGTTGATCGCGTCAACGGAGACCGCCTTGAACGCCTTCAGGTTCCGGATGCCGAGGGAGAGGTTCTCCGAGGGTAAGTCGGTGACGATCAGGGCGTCGGAGAGCCCCAGGGCCTCCGCCACCTTGAGGAAATCCTTCGTCTTCGGGGTCGCGAGGGAGAGGTCGGTCACGAGGACCAGCTTGCCCTCCTTCGCCTTCACGCTCAATGCCGAACGGAGCGCCGCCTTCATGACCTTCCGGTTGACCTTCATCTCGTAATCGCGCGGGTGGGGCCCGAAGACGACGCCGCCTCCCCGGAGCAGCGGGGAGCGGGTGGTTCCCATCCGGGCGCGTCCGGTCCCCTTCTGGCGGAACGGTTTCTTCCCGCCTCCCGAAACGTCGCTCCGGGTCTTCGTGGAAGCCGTCCCCGACCTGCGCGCGGCGAGATGCGCGACGACCACGTGATGAAGAAGGTGCGGTTTCACTTCGGCGCCGAACACGGCCTCCGACAGCTCCACGGTGTCCTTTACCTGCCGTTCCTTATCGTACAGATCCATCGTCGCCATCTCGAACTCCTTATTTCTTGACCGCGTGACGGACGAAAACAAGGCTGTTCCTGGCTCCGGGGACGGCCCCGCGGACGAGAAGGAGGTTCTTCTCCGGCTGGACCCCGACGACCTTGAGGTTCAGGGTCGTTACCCGCTCGTCCCCGTAGTGGCCGGCCATCTTCATGTTCTTGATGACCCGGGACGGCCAGGCGGACGCCCCGATCGAGCCGGGAGCCCTGTGAAACATCGAGCCGTGGGTCGCGCGGCCCCCCTTGAAGTTCCACCGCTTGATGACGCCGGTGAAGCCCCGCCCCTTGCTGTTCCCCGTGACGTCGACGACGTCGCCTTCCTTGAACATGTCGACGTGGAGTTCCGCCCCCGCGTCGAGCGGGGAATCCGTGGGGACCTTCACCTCCTGCAGAGCCCCGAACGCGCCTTTCCCGGCCTTCCGGAAATGGCCGATCATCGGCTTGCCGGCCCGATGGGCCTTTTTCGGACCGAACCCCAGCTGAACGGCGTCGTAGCCGTCGTTCCGTACGGTTTTCCGTTGGACCACGATGCACGGACCCGCCTCGATCACCGTGACGGGGATCACTTTCCCCTCGGCGTCGAAGACCTGGGTCATTCCCAATTTTTTCCCTATGATCCCGCTCTTCATGGCTAGGCACCTTGCCGTTTCGCTCAAATGGTTGCGATTCCCTTTGCAGTCCTTACAGCTTGATTTCGACCTCTACGCCCGCCGGCAGGTCCAGTTTCATCAGGGCATCGATCGTCGCCGCGGGCGGCTCGTGGATGTCCAACAGCCGCTTGTGGGTGCGGATCTCGAACTGCTCGCGGCTCTTCTTGTCCACGTGCGGAGAACGGTTCACCGTGAAACGCTCGATCTTCGTCGGCAAGGGGATCG
>CAYILU010000014.1:0-15318 GCA_964364235.1 uncultured bacterium
CGCAGGTCCGCCTCGACGGCTTCCTCCGACGTGGCCTTGGCGAGAGAGATTTCCTTGACGAGGAGGGAACGCGCCGTGTCCAGCATCTTCCGCTCCCCGAAGGAGAGGGCTTTCTCCCCCTTCAACAGGAGAAGGTTGCGCAGGACCTCGGCGATCTCGAACGGGGAGCCGGACTTGAGCTTGTCCATGTACTGGCGGTAGCGGCGGTTCCAGGGCTTGGGCTCGACGTCGACCTCGCGCGCCCTCAGGATCTTGTAGACCGAGGTGACCGCCCGGCTGTCCATGATCCGTCGGAGCCCCACCTGGACCGTGTTGTTTATGGGAACCATGATGGTGATCCCCGTGTCGAGAATGCGCAATACGAAAAATGATTCCCGTTTCCCCCCGGAGATGGACCTGGTTTCGATCGACTGGATGACCCCGACTCCGTGGGCCGGATAGACGGCCATATCCCCCACCTTGAAGCTCATTTCGCCAGACCTCCGAGGAATATTAAGGAAGTTTCTTGGAGCCTGTCTGAATGCCGTATTATAATCGATTAAATATCATCCGTCAATGCGGGGTTTCCGTATGCAGTCGACAGTCTGGTTCACCGACCTCTCCACCAGGCCCGGAAAGAGCCTCCTGGACAAGACCGGGGAGATCCTGCGCGCCGCCGGGCTCGGCGGAAAGATCGGACAGGGCGACCTGACGGCGGTTAAGCTCCACTTCGGGGAGAAGGGGAACGCGGCGTTCCTCCGCCCCGTATTCGTCCGCAAGGCCGTGGAGGAGATCGTCGCGGCCGGGGGGAGGCCCTTTCTCACCGACACCAACACGCTCTACCTGGGGGGGAGGAGCAACGCCGTCGACCACATCCGGACGGCCATCACGAACGGGTTCGCGTTCGCGGTGGCGGACGCCCCGATCGTCATCGCCGACGGCCTGCGGGGGGAAAGCGCGGTGAAGGTCCCCATCGAGGGGAAGATCTTCCGCGAGGTATCCATCGGGGCCGAGATCGTCAACGCGGACGCCATGGTCGTGCTCACGCATTTCAAGGGGCACGAACTTTCGGGGTTCGGCGGGGCCATCAAGAACCTGGGGATGGGGTGCGCCGCCAGGGCGGGGAAGCTCACCCAGCACTCGACCGTCTCGCCGTTCGTGGACCCGGCGAACTGCACGGCCTGCGGCACCTGCGTCGCCCACTGCCCCTCGGGGGCCATCTCGGTCGTCTCGTCGGCTGCGCTCATCGACCCGAAGACGTGCATCGGGTGCGCCGACTGCATCGTGGTCTGCCCCGGGCACACCGTGAAGATCGACTGGAACGAGGCGGCGCCGATGGTGCAGAAGAAGATGGTTGAACACGCACTCGGCGCCCTCCAGGGGAAGCGGGACTCCGTTCTCTTTCTCAGCTTCGTGATGCAGGTCTCGCCGTTCTGCGACTGCTACGGCAACAACGACCTCCCGATCGCCCCGGACGTGGGGATTCTCGCCTCGGACGACCCCGTCGCAATCGACCAGGCGTGCGCGGACCTCGTGATCAAGGCGGCCGGCAGGGACCCCTTCCGCGCGACCCACCCATCCATCGACTGGGCGACCCAGCTGGCCCACGGGGAAGAGACGGGGCTCGGCACGCGAAAATACGAGATACGGTCGCTGTGACGCCTAGGCGGGCTGGCCGCGTTCTCTTCGCCGGGATCGACGTCGGGTCCCTCTCCACCGACGTGGTCCTCCTCGACGGCAGGGGGAAAGTCGTCGGTCACGCAATCATCGCCACCGGCGCCTCCACGCTCAAAGCCTCCCAGGAGGCCCTCGCACGCGCCCTCTCCCTCGCCAAGGGGAGGCCGTCGGACATCGCCTTCACCGTCTCCACCGGCTATGGACGGGAGGCGGTGCCCTCCGCCGACCTGAAGGTCACCGAGATCACCTGCCACGCGAGGGGGGCCCGCCGCCTGTTCCCCAAGGCGGCCACGGTGCTGGACATCGGGGGGCAGGACAGCAAGGTCATCCGGCTTTCACCGGACGGCAAGGTGACGGACTTCGCGATGAACGACAAGTGCGCGGCGGGCACGGGGCGGTTCCTGGAGGTGATGGCCCGGACGCTGGAGATGGACCTGGAGCGTATGGGCCACCGTTCCCTCGCCTCGCGCAAGTCCCTTTCCGTCAGCTCGATGTGCACCGTGTTCGCCGAGTCGGAGGTGATCTCCCTCATCGCCTCGGGGGCGTCCCCGGAGGACATCGCGTGGGGGGTGCACCTGGCCATCGCCGACCGGATCGCGGCGCTCGCGGAGCGGGTCGGGTGCGCCGCGCCCGCCGTCATGACGGGGGGGGTCGCGAAAAACCCGGCGGCCCGCAAGGCCCTGGAGAACCGCTTCGGGATCCGGCTGCTGGTCCCCGAGGAGCCGCAGCTCGCGGGGGCGCTGGGAGCGGCCCTCATCGCGCGGGAGAAGAGCGGGCCGCCCCTTACCAGGACTGGTGGGTCTCGTAGATCTCCCGGAACTTCTCCGAGCAGTCCTTGAAGATCTGCCGTATCCTGGGGTCGAAGTGCTCCGGGGACGTGCGGTGCCCCCCCTCGGTCAGGATCGACACCGTCCGGTCGTGCTCGTACGGGGGCTTGTAGGGCCGCTTGCTCCGAAGCGCGTCGTACTGGTCGATGAGGTTCATGATCCGGCCCTCGATCGGGATCGCCTCGCCCTTGAGTCCCTGCGGGTACCCGTTCCCGTCCCACCGCTCGTGGTGGTACAGCGCGAACCGCTCCGCGGACTTCAGGTAGGGGCTGCTGGAGCCGCGAAGGATCCTGGCGCCGATCGTGGTGTGGGTCTTCATGATCTCGAACTCTTCTTCCGTCAGGACCCCCGGCTTCAGCAGGATGGCGTCCGGGATGCCGACCTTGCCGATGTCGTGCATCGGGCTCGCGTAGTACATGATGTCGGCCGCGTCCCCGGTGATGCCGAGGTTCTTCACGACGACCTCGGTGTAGTAGCTGATCCGCTTGACGTGGACGTAGGAGTCCACGTCCCGGTACTCCGAGGCGAGCGTCAGCCGCTGGACGGTGTCCAGCAGCGACTCCTTGAGCTGCCTGGTCCTCTCCCCGACCTGGCTCTCGAGCACCCGGCTCTGCTCCTCGAGGGAGTCCTGGTACCGCTTCACCTTCAGGATGTTCCCCACCCGGACGACCAGCTCCGTGTTGTCGACCGGTTTCGCAAGGAAGTCGTTAGCGCCCGCCTCGAGCGCCTTGATGCGGGATTCCCTGTCCGCGTGGGCCGTTAGCATGACCACCGGGATCCTTTGTGTCGCCGGGTCCTCCCTGAGCTTCCGGCACGTCTGGAAGCCGTCCATCCCCGGCATCGAGATGTCGAGGAAGATGAGGTCCGGGTGCAGCTCCCTGGCCTTCCGCAACCCCTCGGTACCGTCGGCCGCGCTTTCGAACCGGAATCCCTGGTTGCGAAGGATCGCGCCGATGACATCGGCGACGAGGGCGTCGTCGTCGATCATGAGGATCTTTTCATAGGGCTCGTTGGGCATTTCCGACGCTTACCTCCTCATCCTGAACTTGAGCTCGACAGGCGTGCGATCTCTTCCTTGAGTATCCCGAAGAACCGCTCAATTTCCTCCGGGGTGTTGTAAAAGTGCGGCGAGACGCGGATGCCGCCGGCCCGGGGGGAGCATACCACGTCCCTGCCGAGCAGCGCCTTCCACAGGGCGTTCGGGTCGGCGCCGGGAACCCGGAAGGTGACGATCCCGGAGCGGTCCTCCGGGTTCCCCGGGGAGAGGACTTCGTACCCGTTCCGCCGGGCCGTCTCGATCGCCCCCTCCGTCAAGCGCCGAACGCGCTCCCAGATCCGGTCCACGCCGGTCGACAGGAGCAGCTCGAGAGACGCGTTGAACGCCGCGAGCCCCACCGTGTTGAAGCTGCCCGGCTCGAAGCGCCGCGCGTCGGGGGACAGGCGGAAATCGTAGTTCTCGAAGTCGAAGCGGTTTTCGACGGAGTGCCACCCCAGGATGACCGGCTCCACCATATCCATCACGTCCCGGGAGATGTAGAACGCCCCGATCCCTTCCGGGGCGAGCAGCCACTTGTGGCCGTCGGCGGAAAGGGAGTCGATCCCGTACGACCGGACGTCCATCGGCAGGACCCCCAGGCTCTGGATCGCGTCCACGCAGAAGAAGATCCCCTTCTTCTGGCAGAACTCCCCGATGCCGGGGAGGTCGTTCCGGTGCCCGTTGGCGAACTCCACCGAGGACAGCGCGATGAGCCGCGTCTTCCCGTCGCACGCCGCGAAGAGGTCCTCCTTACGGACGCGCTCGTCGCGGGCCGCCACCAGCCGCACTTCGACGCTGCGGGACCGAAGCCGCATCCACGGGTAGATGTTCGCCGGGAACTCGACGTTCGCGGTGACGAGGTTGTCCCCCTCCCTCCACGGGAAACCCGCGGCGATGAAGGAGAGCCCCTCGGAGGTGCTCTTGATGAAGGCGATTTCCCCGGGCGACGCCCCGATCATCCTCGCGAAGCGGCCCCGCGCCTCCTCCGAGATCTCCGTCCACTTCCGAAGCCGGAACGCCCCCTCGTCGCGGGACTGGCGGAGCAGGCGCATGCCGGCCTCGGCGGAGGACGCCGGTATCGGGGAGACTCCGGCGTGGTTCAGGTAGACGAACCGTTCCGTAACGGGAAACTCGGCTTTTCGTATCGGCCCGACGTCGATAGGCAACGAACCTCCCCCCCGTGCAGCGCTTTTCCCCATGCTGTCAAGAGCATCCGGATATTCCTGGGTTATAATAACCCGATGCAGTTCACAGACCAAGACATCCTGCGGTACAGCCGCAACATCCTGCTGAGCGAGATCGGACCTCCCGGCCAGGAGAAGCTCTTCGCCTCGTCGGCGCTGGTCGTCGGGGCGGGCGGTCTCGGATCGCCGGCGCTCCTCTACCTCGCGGCCGCGGGGATCGGCCGGATAGGGGTCATCGACGGGGACCGCGTCGACCTCTCAAACCTCAACCGGCAGCTGATCCACCCGGAGGCGTCGGTGGGACGCGGGAAGGCGGACTCCGCGTGCGAGACCCTGAGGGCGTTCCGGTCGGACCTGAAGCCGGAGGCGCACCCGTCGGCGCTCACGGCGGACAACGCCCTGGACCTCTTCCGTCGATACGACGTCGTCATCGACGGGAGCGACAACTTCCCCACGAAATACCTGTGCAGCGACGCGTCGGTGCTCACGGGCGTGCCCCTGGTCCACGCGGGCGCGCTTCGGTTCGGGGGGCAGATCCTCACGGTGGTCCCCGGGCAAGGGCCCTGCCTGCGGTGCCTCCTCCCCGAGATCCCGCCCCGCAAGGATGCGCCCACCTGCTCCGAGGCGGGGATCCTGGGCGCCGCGGCCGGCGTCGTGGGCGCCTGGCAGGCGGTGGAGGCGGTGAAGGTCCTGCTGGGGATCGGCGAGCCGCTGCGCGGGAGGCTGCTGGTGATCGACACCCTGGAGGCTTCCGTCTCCACGCTCTCCGTCCCGAGGGACCCGAAATGCCCGGCCTGCGGGAAGTCCCCGAGGATCCGCCCCCCGCTCTCCCCCGGCGAATATTCCCTGGAACGGAGCTGCGCGCTGTGAAACCGCCCGCCGGGGGGCGCGTCCGCGCGGTGATCCTGCTGTCGGGGGGGCTGGACAGCACGCTCGCCGCGAGGATGATGGCCGACCAGGGGATCGATCTCTTCGCCCTTCACTTCACTTCCCCGTTCTGCACCTGCAGGCGCCCCGGGGAGGGCGCCTCCGGTAAAGCGCCCGGCCCGGGCTGCCACTCCCAGGCGCAGATCGTCTCCGGGCGGATGGGCATCCCGATCCGGACCGTCTCCAAGGGGAAGGAATACCTCGGCCTCGTCCGGAGCCCCCGGCACGGCCGGGGCTCCGCGATGAACCCCTGCATCGACTGCCGGATTTTCACCCTGCGCAAGGCGAAGGAGTACATGGAGGAGATCGGGGCAAAGTTCCTGGTTACGGGCGAGGTCGTCGGACAGCGCCCGATGTCCCAGCGCGTAGACGCCCTCCGGGTCATCGAGAAGCACAGCGGGTGCGCGGGACTCGTCCTGCGCCCGCTTTCGGCCCGGCATCTCGAGCCGACGATCCCCGAGCGTGAAGGGTGGGTCGACCGGGAAAAACTGCTCGATATCGTCGGGCGCTCCCGGAAGGAGCAGATCCGGCTTGCGGAGGACTGGAGCATCGGCGACTACCCGTGCCCCGCGGGCGGCTGTCTCCTCACGGACAAAACCTTTTCCGTCAAGGTGAGGGACCTTCTCGACCACTGCCCCTCCCCGGACATGGCGGACCTCCATCTCCTGAAGGTCGGGAGGCACTTCCGGATGCCGGACGGGCGGAAGGTCATCGTGGGCAGGGACGAGGCGGAGAACCGGAAGCTGGAGGCGCTCGGGCGCGGAAAGCTGCGCGTCTACATCGCGGAAGGGTTCTCCGGGCCGTCGATCGGGGTCAACGGCACCGGCGGCGAGACGCCGGCGGACCTGCTTTCCCGCTTTTTCACCCGCTACAGCAAGCCCGGCACGCAGCCGCCCTTCCGCGTGCGCGAGGTGGACGGCGCAACGGAGCGGGAGCTTTTCCTGCCGGCCGATCCGGACTTCTCCGAGGTGGAACGTGCCCTCCTCCGCTGACGTCCGGGGGGGAACCGCCTTCACCGGGCCGCTCGCGGCGAAGTGGGAGGCGCTCCTCGCATCCCTGCGGGACATGGGCCCGACCGTGATCGCCTTCAGCGGCGGCGTCGACAGCACCTTCCTTCTCCACGCGGCCCGGGTGGCGCTGGGGGAAACCGTCCTCGCGGTCACGGCAACCTCCCCAACCTACCCGAAGTCGGAGCGCGACGAGGCGGAGAGTATCGCCCGGGAATGGGGGGTACGACACCGGTTCATCGAGTCGAACGAGCTTCTGATCCCCGGCTTCTCCTCCAACCCCCCCGACCGGTGCTACCACTGCAAGAAGGAGCTTTTCGGGCTGCTCTCCGTGATCGCCCGGGAGGAAGGGTACGCCGCGGTCTGCGACGGGTCGAACGCGGACGACCTCAACGATTTCCGACCCGGCCGCCGCGCGGCGAAGGAGCTGGGCGTCCGCAGCCCCCTCCTGGAGAACGGGATCGCGAAGGAGGAGATCCGGGCGCTCAGCCGTCGTTTCGGGTTGCCCACCGCGGAGAAGGGGTCGTTCGCCTGCCTCTCCTCCCGCTTCCCCTACGGAACCGGGATCACCGAGGAGTCCCTGCGGCGCGTGGAGGCGTGCGAGGAGATCCTGAGGGGGTTCGGGTTCCGGCAGTTCCGCGTCCGGGTGCACGACGCCGTGGCGCGGATCGAGGTGGGGCAGGACGAGATCCACCGCCTCTTCGAGTCGGAGGTTACCGACGCCGTCCACGAGGGATTCCGCAGGAACGGCTTCCTCTATGTCTCCGTCGACCTCAAGGGATACCGCACGGGCTCGATGAACGAGGGGGGGCTGGTGGGGGGGGCGCCGCCAGACCTGGACTTCCTCTAGTCCTGCTGCCGGAGGCGCCTGAGTTTTCTCTTGAGTGGCCCCTTTCCCCGCACGGAAGTCGCTACGCTTTTCAGATCGCGCAGTCGCCCCCGCCGCCGCGGATCTTCTCTATCGCGTGGGGGAGCACGGGGAGGATGGCCTCCAAGTTCTCCCTGGCGCCTGCCGGGCTGCCGGGCAGGTTGACGATCAGCGTCTTCCCGCGGACGCCAACCACCGCCCGCGACAGCATCGCCGTCTGCACCTTTTTCTGGCTCTCCGCGCGCATGACTTCCGCCATCCCGGGAATCTCCCGGTCGATCACCTCACGGGTCGCCTCGGGCGTCACGTCGCGGGGATCCACGCCGGTCCCCCCCGTGGTGACGACCAGGTCCACGCCGATCACGTCGGAAAGGTGGCGGAGGGCGCGGCTGATGAAGGGCTTTTCGTCCGGGACGACAAGCTGCTGCTCCAGGGACGCCGGGAGGCGGGCCAGAAGCTCCGCGACCGCCGGCCCGGAGGCGTCCGCGCGCTCCTTCCGGAAGGACCGGTCGGAGACCGTCACCACCGCCGCACGGATCACGGCTCCTCCCGCCGCACGGGATCCCCGGGGGCGACCCCCCCGCCCCGGATCACGCGCGCGAACACCCCTTCGCGGGGCATCACGCAATCCCCCGCCTGGATGTAGATCGCGCACCGGTCGTGGCATTCCTTCCCGATCTGCGAGACCTCCAGCACCGCTTCACCCACCCGGATCCGGTCGCCCAACCGGACGTTCAGCAGGTCGAACCCTTCCACTGTGATGTTTTCCGCGAAATCCCCCGGGCCGACGGCCAGCCCCTTCGCCTGCATCTTCGCGATGCTCTCGGCCGCCAGGAGGCTCACCTGGCGGATTCCCGGCCCCGCGTGCGCGTCGTCCCGAACGCCGTGCTCCTCGACGAGGGTCACCGACGGGACGGGGGTCTTCTTCTCCCCTTTCCCGACGCTGACCGACACCGCGACGACCCTGCCCTGCCGCGCTCCCATCACTTCTTGAGGATGTTGGATTTGAAGATGAGTTTCTCGTGGTCGTCCCCGTCCTCGGGGTAGGAGGCGTGGCCGAAGCGAAGTTCGACCCGGACGTCCTTGATGCGCTTGCGGATCTCCTCCACCTCGGACTGGATGGCCTTCTTGATCCGGGGGATGGCGCTCATCCGGCCGTCCTCGGCCTCGGGAAGGATCATCCCGAACTTCCACTCGCTGATCCGTGCCACGACGTCGTATTCGCGCAGGGAATCGCGCAGGACCCCCGCCAGCCGCTTGATGACGACCTCGCCGCGGTCGACGGCGGTGAATTCCTTCTCGGGGATCTTGGGCGTCACCTCGCAGATCATGAGGACCAGCCGGCGCTTGAAGCGCTTCGCGCGGGCGAGCTCGTGGAGGAGGCGTCCCTGGAAATATTTCAGCGTCGGGAGCCCGGTCGCATCGTCGAGGCTCTTCAGACGGTCGTTTCTTTCGAACGCGATGGCGTTCCCGATGGCCTTCTCGACGTACCGGATGAACTTTTCGAACGTCCCCGTGTCGTCGCTGTTGAAGGAGCTGGGGTAGAACGTCTTGTGCGGAAACTTGTCGAAGATCGACACGGTGCCGATGACCTCTCCGTCGCTCTTCAGGGGAAAGCAGATCATCGTGCGGGCGATGCCGGCGAACTCCTTCCAGCCCCCCTCCTCCGCGACGTCACGAACCAGGATCGGCGGATCCCCCTTCAGTATCCCCGTGACCGCCTTCTTGTCCATCCGGAAGAGGTCCTTCTGGTCGCTCTCCGCCCTCATCCCGTAGAACTCCCGGATGGCGTACTTCTCGGTGTGGGCGTCCAGGAGGCGGATGACGCACGACTCGGCCTCCATGATGAGGCAGGCCGACGTGGCGACCAGCTTCAGGAGCCTCTGGAGGTCCAGCGTGGAAATGATGTTGATCCCCGCCTCGTTGATCGCCGCGATCTTCGTCATCCGCAGCGCGGCCGACTCCTCGCGCAGGGAGACCCCGACCGAGTCGGACAGGAGGGTGGCGGCCTCGCTCACGGCCGTCACCCGCTCCGGCGCGATCCCGCTGGACGACGTCGACTGGATCACCAGGACGCCGAGAGGCTGGTCGGAGGAGATGAGGGGGAAGAACAGCATGTCCCCCCGGAGCCGGCTCGTGGGAGCCCGGTGAACCTCGGAGAGGGTCACGACCCTCCGCTCCCGGAGGGCCAGGTCCTCGATCGTCCCCGCCGAGGAGAAGTGGAGTGTCTCCTGCGAAGGCGCAACCCGGAGCGTCGTCGACCGCAGGTAGAAATCCTCGGTGTCGCGGTCGAACAGCAGGATCGACGAGACTCCCCCGGGAAGGAACGTGCCCACCGCCGCCGTGAACTCGCGGAGACGCTCCTCGATCGATTTCCCCGACCGGAGGATCTCCCCCGCCTTCTTTACGAAGTCTGCAGGCATTCCACCCTCACTCCTCCATCGTGATGCGGATGCGCAGCCGGACGATGTTCCCACCCTCGTCCATGAGCACCGCCGGGAGGACGGCGTGCCCTTCAGGAGACACGTAGGGGCTCTCGAACTTCAGGAAGGTCAGCCCGGCGTCTTCCGGCTCCACGGAAATTCCGGCACGGGTTTCCCTCGGCGCGGGGGGAGGCGCGGGCGGGCGCTCCGGGATCTCGATCTCGATCTCGTCGAGACCGCTCATCAGGCCCCGCTCCGCCGAACCCGCCTCCTCTCCTCCCTTCGGTTCGCCGGGGAGGAGCTCGATTTCGTCCGGAACGGATCCCGCGGCCGTAAGGAGTGCCGGCTCCCCGGCCGCGAAGGGCGCCTCGGGCTGGCCTTCCGCTTCCCGGACTTCCTGCTCCTCCTGGATCATCTCGACCTCGGAGATCTCCTCGAGCTGCTCGGCTTCCTTACTGCCGAGGGATTCCTCGATACGCGCGTCCGCCAACGCCCCGATTTCCTCGTGTTCCGCCGTTTCCCCGGGCATGAGCAGGGTCTTCCGGAGATGGGAGAACACCATCCGGGAGATCATCACCAGGGTCTCCGAGACCCCGACGCCGTTCTTCGCGACCCCCTCGACCACCGGGACATTCGTCGGATTGAGCAGCGCGTTCATCTCCTGGACCGAGGAAAGATTCCTGAGGTCGCGCTTGTTGTACTGGAGCACGAAAGGAAGCTCCTCGAGCTTCTTCCCGTAGGAGGCGAGGTTCTCCGCCAGGTTCTTGAGGCTCTCCACGTTGCTCTGCGCCATTTCCGACTGGGAGTCGGCGACGAAGACCACGCCGTCCACCCCCTGCAGGACGAGTCTCCGCGTGGCGTTGTAGAACACCTGGCCGGGCACGGTGTACAGGTGGAACCGGACCTTGAATCCCTTGAGCTGACCGAGGTCCACGGGGAGGAAGTCGAAGAACAGCGTGCGGTCGGTCTCCGTCGGAAGGGAGATGAGCCTCCCCTTCTGCTCCGGCCGGAGAATGCGGTGGACCATCTCGATGTTGGTCGTCTTGCCCGACAGCCCGGGGCCGTAGTAAACGACCTTCGCGCTCAGCTCCCGCGTGGCATAGTTGAAAAGGGCCATACAGTATCCCCGGTGTCGATATCAGCGGCTTCGCACGGCGAGCCGCTTCGCCTCCCGCCGGATGAGCGCCGAGATGCTGCGGTTCCGGCAGAGGTTATTCAAATCGCTCACCTTGAGACGACCGAGAAAACGCATCGCCGCGGGCACCGGCGTCCGGGGGTTCGAGACCAGCATCAGGACCACGTGAGAGTTGCTCGAATACTCCCGGTTTTCGCTGATGATGCGGAGGATCTCATCGTTGGTCTGCGAGGAGGAAGCGAACGACATGACATCGTTCTCCGTCAGCCGCGGGCTGCCCATCACCGCGCGTGAAACCATCTTGTTCGGGTCCCGGGAGAGAATCTGCCTCACCTCCTTGTTTCCCTTCACGGACAGCTCCACCTTCTGCGGCACGGTGAGCCCCGAAATATAGCTCTGGAGGGAGCCCCGGACGGCCTCGTCTACCCCCTGGTCCTCCGTCAAGCTTACCTTAATCTTGCGCGGTTCGCTTTCCATCACTCCTCTTCTTCTTCCCCGAGCTCCTTCCTCGCCTCGGCGATAACCTTTTCCGTGATCGCCGCGGGGATTTCCTCGTAGTGGGAAATCCTCATGGTGAACTGCCCCCTCCCCGAGGTGATCGACCGCAGGTCGGAGGAGTACCGGAGCACCTCCGCGAGGGGGGCCTGGACCTTCACGACCTGGCTCTTCCCGTGGGCTTCCACGCCGAGCACCCGGCCGCGCCGGCCGTTCAGGTCCCCGATGATGTCCCCGACGTTCTCCTCCGGGACGACGACCTCCATCTCCACGATGGGCTCGAGGAGGATCGGCCTGGCCTCGAGCACCGCCTTCTTGAACGCGAGGGACCCGGCGATCTTGAACGCCATCTCCGAGGAGTCGACCGTGTGGAAGGATCCGTCGAAAACGGTTACGCGGACGTCGACCACCGGGTATCCCGCGATGATCCCCTTGGTCATCCGCTCGACGATCCCCTTCTCGACGGCGGGAATGTACTGCCGGGGGATCGACCCGCCGACGATCCCGTCGACGTACTCGAACCCCTTCCCGCGCGGCATCGGCTCGATCCGGATCCGGCAGTCCCCGTACTGGCCACGGCCGCCCGTCTGCTTCTTGTGTTTCCCCTGCGCCTCGGCCTTCCCCTTGATGGTCTCCAGGTACGGGATCTTGGGGGTGCGCAGCTCCACCTCTACGCCGTACTGGCGCTTCAGCTTCTCGACGACCACCTCGAGGTGGGTCTCCCCCATCCCGGCCAGGATGAACTCCTTGGTCTGCGACTCCTTCCGGAACCGGATGGTGGGGTCCTCCTCGATCATCCTTGCGAGGGATGTGCCCAGCTTGTCCTCGTCGTTCCGGGTCTTCGGCCGGATGGCGAAGGAGATGACCGGCTCGACCGCGGCGGGGCCCGGGACCACGATCGGGACCTTCGGGTCGCAGAGCGTGTCGCCCGTGGAGGTTTCCTTGAACTTCGCCACGGCGACGATCTCCCCCGCGGAAGCCGACCCGACGGCTTTCTGCTTCTTCCCCTCGAGGCGCAGGATCTGTCCGATCCGCTCCTGCGCACCCTTGCTCGAGTTGAGGGGGGACATGTCGGGGGAGAGAGTCCCCGAGAAGATCTTGAAGATGGAGAGCTTGCCGGCGTACGGGTCGGCCAGGGTCTTGAACACCTGCGCGGAGAAGGGCGCCTTGGCGGAGATGGCCCGCGTCTCCACCGCCTTGGTCTTCGGGTTGGTCCCCTTGACCTCCTTCCGGTAGGAGGGGTCGGGCAGAGCGTAGTTGATCATGTCCAGAAGGGGATGAATGGCGATGTTGCGGAGGGCGGAGCCGCAGAGGACCGGGAGGAACTTCTTCCCGACAACCCCGGCGGTGAACCCCTTCCGGACCTCCTCCTCGCAGAGCTCGGTCCCCTCGAGGTACTTCTCGATCAGTGCGTCGTCGGACTCGGCGGAGGACTCGACGAGCTTCTCCCGCGCCCTCTTCGCGGCATCCGCGAGGTCGGCGGGGATGTCGGCGACCTCGAACTCCCCCGTGTCCCCTTTGTAGACGAGCGCCTTCATCCGGAACAGGTCCACGACGCCCTTGAACCCCGCTTCCCTGCCGATCGGCAGCTGCACCGGGACCGCGTTGACCTTGAGGATGTCGGAGATCTCCCCGAGGGCGTTGTCGAAGTCCGCCCGCTCCCGGTCCATCTTCGAGATGAACACGAGCACCGGCACGTCCGAGTCGCCGGCGAACTTCCACATCTTCTCGGTCTGGACCTCGATCCCGGACACGGCGTTCACCACGAGCACGGCCCCGTCCAGCATGCGCAGGCAGGCGCGCGTGTCCGCCTCGAAATTGATGTAGCCCGGGGTGTCCGCCAGGGTCACCTCCACCTTGTTCCAGCCGTAGTGGTGAAACGAGGTGCTGATGGTGATCTTTCTCCGGATCTCTTCCGGGTCGTAGTCGAAATTGGAGCTCCCGTCGTCCACCCTCCCCATCCGGTCGGTCGCCTTGGCGTTGAAGAGGAGCGACTCCGCCAGGGTGGTCTTTCCCGCGCCTCCGTGCGCGATGATTCCCACGTTTCTCAGTTGCTGGATGTCCACGTTCCTTCGTCCCTCCTGAGAGATGGATCGCTCCCGGTTCAGACCCCCGGCGCGAGGTTCCTCTCGTATATTATACGCAGCCCTTCGAGAGTCAAATTCTCATCGATTACATGGATTTTGGAGGACTCCGAGGCGATGGTCCGCGCGAGCCCCCCCGTCGCGATGACCAGGGGATCCGATCGGAGCTCCCTCTTCATGCGGTCGATGATCCCCTCCACGAGCGCGATGTAGCCATAGAAGATTCCCGACTGCATCGCCGCCACCGTGTTCTTCCCGATGACCGTCGGGGGCTTCGCGATCTCGACCCGCGGCAGCTTGGACGCCTGCCGGAAGAGCGCCTCCGCGGAAATGTTCGCCCCCGGGGCGATGACTCCCCCCATGTAATCGCCGTTCCCGGACACGTAGTCGAACGTCGTCGCCGTCCCGAAATCGACTACGATGCAGGCCTTCTTGTGCGTGGCGAACGCGGCCACCGCGTTTACGATCCTGTCCGCGCCGACCTCCTTGGGGTTGTCCATCTTGATCGAGATGCCGGTCTTGACACCGGGGCCGACGACCATGGGCGTGATCCCGAAGTATCGCACGCAAAGGTCCACGATGGTCGGGGTGAGCGGCGGCACCACGGAGGCGATGGCGATCGAGTGGATCTCGCGGGAGGAGAAGTGGCTGCCGTCGTAAAGGTTCCGGATGAGGATCCCGTACTCGTCGCTCGTCTTCTCCCGGTCCGTCCAGACGCGCCAGTGGTGGAGAAGCTTCTCCCCCTCGTAGACCCCGAGGACCGTGTGCGTGTTTCCGACGTCAATGACGAGGAGCAAGCCGCGTCACCCTCCGAACTCGAGTATTTCCCCGCTGACGACTTTCTCCGTGCGGGCCGACCCTTCCCGCCGGAACAGGAGCATCCCGGACTCGTCCACGCCGAGCGCCTTTCCGCGCGCCTCCTCCTCCCGGTAGCGCAACAGGACCTTTTTCCCCGCCAGCGCGTCCCGCCGGCCCCACTCGGGCAGAAGCGCCTTGAACCCGCCGGACAGAAAGATGTCGTAGCAATCGGCGAAGGAATCGAGGAACCGGGCGAGGACTTCCACGCGCCGGAATGCCCTGCCCGTCAGACCCTTCAGGGAGGTCGCCTTCCCGCGAATCGCCTCCGGGAAGTCGTGTGGCTCCGCGTTGACGTTCAGTCCCACGCCGATCACCACGTGGCGAAGGCGGTCGGGGTCTGCCGACATTTCCGCCAGGATTCCGGCGGCCTTCCGTCCGCCCAGGTAGAGGTCGTTCGGCCATTTCAGCGACGCAGTGAGCCCCGAGCACTCCTCCACCGACGCCGCCAGCGCGATGGCGGTGACAAGCGTGAGCCGGGGGGCATGCAGGGGCTCGAGAGGGGGTCGCAGGAGCAGGGAGAAGTAGAGGTTGACGCCGGGGGGCGATTCCCACCTGCGCCCCATCCGCCCCCGGCCGCCCGTCTGGGAATCGGCGCACACCACCGTTCCGTGCGCCCCGCCCTTCCCGGCAAGCTCCACCGCGCGGCTGTTGGTGCTGTCGGTGACGGGGAAAAAAACGAAGGATTTCCGGAAATCGGTGCGGGACAATCGGGAAAAGAGTTCCTGTTCCTCGATCACGTCGGGTCGCCCGAGAAGCCGGTAGCCGGCCCCCCGGGCGCCTTCAATGCCGAAGCCTCGCCGGCGCAACCCCTGGACCTG
>CAYILU010000015.1:0-15224 GCA_964364235.1 uncultured bacterium
GTCACCGTCGTAGGGGCCGGGCTCGCGGGTTCCGAGGCGGCGCTCGTCCTCTCGGCCGCCGGAATACCGGTGAAACTGGTGGAGATGCGCCCCGTGATCTCCTCCCCCGCCCACCTGACGTCCTGGTTCGCGGAGCTGGTGTGCAGCAATTCGCTGGGTTCGGAGGAGAGCCAGTCCGGCAAGGGGTTGCTCAAGGCGGAGCTCCGGCTGCTCGGATCGAACCTCCTGCTCCTGGCGGAGCGCGCGCGCGTCCCCGCCGGTAAGGCGCTGGCGGTGGACCGGGAGGCGTTCGCGAGGATGGTGACCGACTCCGTGCGGTCCCGCCCCGACATCCGGGTGGTAGAGGGGGAGGCGAGAGCGATCCCCGATGAGCCGCTGGTCATCCTGGCGTGCGGGCCGCTTCCGTCCGAGGCGATGTCCTCCTCGATCCGGTCGCTGCTCGGGGACGACGGGTTCTACTTCTACGACGCCATATCCCCCATCGTGGACGCCTCCACGATAGACATGGACGCCGCCTTCTTCGCCGACCGGTACGGCGCCGGGTGCGGTGATTACCTGAACCTCCCCATGACGCGGGAGCAGTACGAGGCCTTTCTCTCCGCGCTGCTCGCCGCGCGCGTGGTTCCCGCGCGGGAGTTCGAGGAGGAGCGGTACTTCGAGTCCTGCATGCCCCTCGAGGCGATCGCGAAGCGGGGGCCCGACACGCTTCTCTTCGGGCCCCTGAGGCCGGTGGGGCTCCGGGACCCCCGTACGGGAAGGATTCCTCACGCCGTTGTCCAGCTGCGCAAGGAAAATGCCGCGGGGACGATGCACAACCTCGTCGGATTCCAGACCCGTCTCGCCTACCCGGAGCAGGAGCGTGTCTTTTCCCTGATCCCGGGCCTCTCCCGGGCGAGGTTCCTGCGCTACGGATCCGTCCACCGGAACAGCTTCATCGATGCCCCGCGCCATCTTCACCCCTGGCTGGAATCCCGGGGGCGGCCCGGCCTCTTCTTCGCCGGGCAGGTTTCCGGGGTGGAGGGGTATATCGAATCGATCGCGTCGGGGTTCGTCGCCGCCCTCTCGGCCACGGCGCTCGCGGGGGGCGAAAGGCCCCTTCTCTTCCCGGAGGACTCGATGATCGGCTCGCTCATGCGCCATATCGCCACCCCCCGGCCGGCCGCCTTCCAGCCGATGAACGCCAACTTCGGCCTTCTGCCGGAGCCGGCCCCCGGCAGAAAGCGGGAGCGAAGGGCGAGGCAGGCGGCCGCGGCGCTTTCCGCGACGATGGAATTCCGCAGAAGTTTCTTTAAATTTAACCCCTTGTGTGTTACATAAAGCTTTTCCTTTTCGATGAAGGGATGGGGGCATGAAGTGGATTCCGCCATCGGCAGGTTCTCGGAATTTCTCGGTTCGGAGAGGAACGCGTCCCCGGAGACGGTAAGGGCCTACGTGCGCGAGGTTTCGGGCTTACGTGCCTTCCTCGCGGAAACGGAGGGGCGGGATCCCGAGTCGGGCAGGGGCGGCTGGAAATCGGTCACGACGGCAAGCCTGCGCCGGTTCCTTTCCACGAGATTCCCGGGGCTTTCCGCTTCCGCGATGGCGAGGAAGATTTCGGCCATCCGCTCCTTTTTCGCGTTCCTGGCCGGTCAGGGGATCCTGAAAGCGAATCCCGCCGCCTCCATCGCGGCTCCGCGCAGGGAGATGCGGTTGCCGGAGTTTCTCCCCGTGGACGAGATGATGGACCTGCTCCGTTCGCTTCCTTCGGGAGGGGAAAAGCAGGCGCGTGACGCGGCGATCCTGGAGCTGCTTTACTCTTCCGGCCTCCGCGTCGGGGAGCTCGTCTCCCTGCGGTGGGAGGACCTCTCGCTCGAGGAAGGGACGGTCCGCGTGACGGGGAAGGGGCGGAAGGTCCGGATCGTGCCGGTCGGAAAGAAGGCCGCGGACGCGTTGAAGGGATACCTGGCGGCGCGGGGATCGCGGGGGTCCTTGCCCGGGAGCCCCCCGGCGGGGGTTCTCTTCCGGAACATGAGGGGCGGGCCCCTGACGGCCCGCAGCGTCGCGCGGATCCTCGCGGCGTCGCTGCAGCGGGCGGGCGTCGGGCGGCACCTGTCCCCCCACGGGATCCGTCACACGTTCGCGACCCACCTTCTGGAGTCCGGCGCCGACCTCCGGGCGATCCAGGAGATGCTGGGACACGCGTCGCTTTCCACGACGCAACGGTACGCAAGGGTCAACGTCAGCCACCTCGTCCGGGCCTACGAGGCGGCTCACCCGCTGACGCGGGGAGGGAGGCGGTCGTGACGGAAATCCGGGGAACGACGATCCTGGCGGTCTCCCGCGACGGGCGCGTGGCGATGGCGGGGGACGGGCAGGTGACGATGGGGAACACCATCCTCAAGCAGACCGCGCGCAAGATCCGCCTGTTGCACGAGGACCGGGTCCTGGCGGGGTTCGCGGGTGCGACCGCGGACGCCATCACGCTGTTCGAGAAGTTCGAGGGGAAGCTCTCCGAGTTCCGGGGGAACCTCCGGCGGGCGGCGGTGGAGCTCGCGAAGGAGTGGAGGACCGACCGGGTGCTTCGCCGGCTGGAGGCCGTAATGGTCGTGACCGACGGGCGGGACCTGATGCTCCTCTCGGGAAGCGGGGACGTGGTGGAGCCGGACGACGGGGTGATCGGGGTGGGCTCCGGGGGCCCGTTCGCGCTGGCCGCGGCCCGCGCCATGCTTCTCCACACGGACCGGCCGGCGCTGGAAATCGCCCGCGAGTCGCTGCGGATCGCCTCCGGGATCTGCATCTACACCAACGACAACGTGGTGGCGGAGGAGATCTCCGCGCCATGACGCCCGGGGCGAAGGAAGGGAAGGCCGCGCCGCCCCTGGTCCCCGGGGAGATCGTGACGGAGCTCTCCCGGCACATCGTGGGGCAGCAGAAGGCCAAGCGCGCGGTGGCGATCGCGCTCCGGAACCGGTGGCGCAGGCAGCAGGTGCCGGAAGAGCTGCGGGAGGAGATCGCGCCCAAGAACATCATCATGGTCGGTCCCACCGGCGTCGGGAAGACCGAGATCGCGAGGCGCCTGTCGCGGCTGGCGCAGGCGCCGTTCATCAAGGTCGAGGCGTCCAAGTTCACGGAGGTCGGCTACGTCGGTCGCGACGTGGAGTCCATCATCCGCGACCTCGCCGAGATCGCGGTGCACATGGTGAGGATGGAGGAGATGGAGAGGGTTTCGGATAAGGCACGCGCCGGCGCGGAGGAACGGCTCCTCGACCTCCTGCTTCCCCGCCCTCCCGCACGGCCGGGAGAGCCCCAGCCGGGAGAAGGGGAGCCGGCGGCCTCGGAGTCCCGCGAGCGGCTTCGCGCCATGCTGCGGGAGGGGAAGCTCTCGGACCGCACGGTGGAAGTCGAGGTGAGGGAGAGCACCGTCCCCGCGATCGACCTGATCGGGGTCTCCGGCGGGGGCGGGGTGGAGGGGATCGAGGGGAACCTCCAGGAGATGCTCGGCAATCTCTTCCCCAGGAAGACACGCCGGAAGCGGATGCGGGTGCCGGAGGCGATCTCCTTTCTCGAGAAGGAGGAGGCCGCCCGGATGGTCGACATGGACCAGGTGAAGCGGATGGCCATCGATCGCACGGAAAACGCGGGGATCGTCTTCCTCGACGAGATCGACAAGATCGCGGGGAGGGAGTCCTCCCACGGCCCGGATGTCTCCCGGCAGGGGGTGCAGCGCGACCTGCTGCCGATCGTCGAGGGTTCGAACGTGAACACGAAGCACGGGATGGTGCGGACCGACCACATCCTCTTCATCGCGGCGGGCGCCTTCCACATGTCGAAGCCGTCCGACCTGATCCCCGAGCTGCAGGGCCGGTTCCCGATCCGCGTGGAGCTCGACTCGCTGACGAAGGAGGATTTCGTGCGGATCCTGACGGAGCCGCACGGCGCCCTCACACGGCAGTACACGGAGCTTCTGAAGACCGAGGGGGTGCGACTGACCTTCACCCCCGGGGCGGTGGAGCGGATCGCGGAGATGGCCTGCGAGGTGAACGACCGCACGGAGAACATCGGGGCGAGGCGCCTCTACACGATCATGGAGAAGCTCCTGGAGGACCTGCTCTTTTCGGCGCCCGAGATCGGCGAGCAGGAGATCGTCATCCGGAAGGCGTACGTGGACGAGAAACTCTCCGACATCGTCCGCAACGTCGACCTGAGCCGGTACATCCTTTAGGCAGGGGACGGGAATGAAAGGGTATATCCAGAAGGCCGAAACGCTCATCGAGGCGCTGCCGTACATCCGGGAGTTCTTCGGGAAGACGGTGGTGGTCAAGTACGGCGGCGCGGCGATGGAGAGCGAGGAGCGGATGGCGTCCTTCGCCGAGGACATCGTCCTCCTCCAGTATGTGGGAATGCGCCCGGTCATCGTGCACGGGGGCGGGCCGCAGATCGACAGCGTCCTTGCGCGCCTCTCGATCCCCTCCGAGCGGAAGGAAGGGCTGAGGGTGACCTCCCCCGCCGCGATGGAGGTCGTGGAGATGGTCCTCGGCGGGATCGTGAACAAGAAAATCGTCGCGCTCGTCAACCGGTTCGGCGGGAAGGCGGTCGGGCTGACGGGCAAGGACGGCGGGCTGATCCGGGCCAGGAAGTACTCGGCCCCCGGCAAGGACGGCGCCCCGCTCGACCTGGGGCTGGTGGGGGAGGTCACGGGCGTCGACCCCGGCGTTCTCCGGAGCCTGGAGCGGGACGGTTTCGTGGCGGTGATCGCGCCCATCGGGGCGGGGCCGGAGGGCGAGGCGTACAACATCAACGGGGACACCGCCGCGGCCGAGGTGGCGGCGGCGGTCCGCGCGGAAAAGTTCATCCTCCTGACGGACGTGCCCGGGGTCCTCGACCGGAAGGGGGACCGCATCTCCACGATGACCGTCGACGACGCGGCGTCCGGGATCCGGGACGGCCTGATCACGGGGGGGATGATCCCCAAGGTGGAGTGCGGGTTGACCGCCCTGCGGAAGGGAGTGAACAAGGTCCACATCCTGGACGGGCGGGTCCCCCACAGCGTCCTCCTGGAGATCTTCACCGACGCGGGGATCGGGACCGAAATCACGCGGGCGGCCGGGGAAAGGTGAGGGAGTTGGGAACCGCAGACGTCATCGCTCTGACAGAGAAGTACCAGATGGGGAACTACGCGCGCCACCCGGTGGTGTTCGTGCGCGGCGAGGGGGCGAGGCTCTTCGACGCGGAAGGGCGGGAGTACCTCGATTTCCTGGGCGGAATCGCGGTGACCCTTCTCGGGCACACGCACCCCGAAGTGACGCGCGCCGTCACCGTGCAGGCGAGGAGCCTCCTCCACGTCTCCAACCTTTTCCACGTGCCGGTCCAGTCCGAGGCGGCGCGGCTGCTCTCGGAGGCCACCATCGGGGGGAAGGTGTTCTTCTGCAACAGCGGGACCGAGGCGAACGAGGCGGCGATCAAGCTGGCCCGGAAGTGGGCGGCCGACCAGGGGAGGACGGGCGTCCACGAGTTCGTCGTGCTCGAGGGGTCGTTCCACGGAAGGACGTACGGGGGCCTTTCCGCCACGGGGCAGCCCAGGTTCCACAAGGGGTTCGAGCCGATGCTCCCCGGCTTCGTCATGGTCCCTTTCGGGGACATCGCCGCCCTCGAGGACGCCCTCACGGAGAGGACGTGCGCCTTCCTGGTCGAGCCTATCCAGGGGGAAAGCGGCGTCAGGATGCACCCCCCCGGGTATCTCAAGGAGGCCGAGCGCCTGTGCCGGCAGAAGGGCGTCCTCCTCGTGGTCGACGAGATCCAGACGGGTCTCGGGCGCACCGGGGCGATGCTTGCGAGCGAGAGGTTCGGCCTGCTGCCCGACATCGTCACCCTGGCGAAGGGCCTCGCCAACGGGCTCCCCCTGGGGGCCGTGGTGGCCCGCGAGGAGGTGGCGGCGGCGTTCGTGCCCGGCTCGCACGGGAGCACCTTCGGGGGCAATCCCGTCTGCTGCGCGGCCGCGAAGGTCGTCCTGGAGACGTTGCGGTCGCCGGGTTTCCTGGAGGAGGTCATCCGGAAAGGGGAGATCTTCCGGAACGGCCTTGCCGAAATGGCGGCCGGCAGGACCGACGTCCGGAAGGTCCGGGGGCTGGGCCTGATGTTGGCGATGGAGATGGAGATCGAGACGAAGGAGATCGCGAAGCGGTGCCTGCAGAACGGTCTCGTCGTGAACGCGACGTCGGAGAACGTCCTTCGGTTCCTTCCCCCGCTGACAGTGAACGCGGGCGAGATCCGGCACGCGCTGGAGCTTTTGGGGGCATCCCTGCCGGCTTCGGTGCGCAAGTGAGAAAGGGCCTGCTCCGGATCCTCGACCTGAACGGGAAGGAGCTGTTCGCCCTCCTTGCGTCCGGGCGGGAATGGAAGCGAAAGGGGAAGCGTCGGAACCCCCCGCGCCCCCTCGCGGGAAAGACCCTGGCGTTGATCTTCCAGAAGGCCTCCACCCGCACCCGGGTCTCGTTCGAGGTCGGAATGACCCGCCTGGGGGGGCACTCCCTTTTCCTGTCCCCGGCGGACACCCAGATCGGGCGGGGGGAGCCGATCCGCGACACGGCGCGCGTGCTCTCCCGGTACGTCGACGGGATCGTGATCCGGACGTTCCTGCAGGAGACCGCGCGGGAGATGGCTGCCTGGGCGGACGTTCCCGTGATCAACGGGCTGACCGACGAGCACCACCCGTGCCAGGTGCTGGCCGACCTGATGACGGCGCAGGAGCGGGGGATCAGGCTGCGCGGGATGAAGGTCGCCTTCATCGGCGACGGCAACAACGTGGCCAACTCGTGGGTGGAGGCGGCGCACCTCCTGGGGTTCACCCTCCGGCTGGCATGCCCCAAGGGGTTCGAGCCGGATGCGGGAGTGATGGCCGAGGCCGCGGCGCTCGGGCGGGGGGACATCCGCATCGTCCGCGACCCGGCCGAGGCGGCCAGGGGCGCAGACGTCCTCTACACGGACGTGTGGACGAGCATGGGGCAGGAAAAGGAGCGAAAGGCGAGGCTCGCGGCGTTCCGCGGCTACCGCATCGACGCAGCGCTGCTCCGGGAGGCCGCGAAGGGCGCGATCGTCATGCACTGCCTGCCGGCCCATCGCGGGGAGGAGATCACGGAAGAGGTGATGGAAGGACCGCAGTCGGCCGTGTTCGACGAGGCGGAGAACCGCCTGCACGTCCAGATGGCCCTCCTTACGAAGCTCATCCCACATTAACGACGGAGGAGAAAAACTTGAAAAAGAAGAAGGTCGTTCTCGCATACTCCGGCGGGTTGGACACCTCGGTCATCCTGCGGTGGCTGATCGAGAAGTACGACTGCGAGGTGATCGCCTTCGTCGCCGACCTCGGGCAGGGGGAGGAGCTTGCCCCTGTCCGCGCGAAGGCTATAAAAACAGGCGCCTCGAAGGTGTACGTGGAGGACGTAAAGGACGAGTTCGTCCGGGATTTCATCTTCCCCGCTCTCATGGCCAACGCCGTCTACGAGGGGTCCTACCTCCTGGGGACCTCCATCGCGCGACCCCTGATCGCCAAGAAGCAGATCGAGGTGGTCCGGAGGGAGAAGGCGGAAGCCGTTTCCCACGGCGCCACCGGCAAAGGGAACGACCAGGTGCGGTTCGAGCTCACCTACTACGCCCTGATGCCCGGCATCCAGGTGATCGTGCCGTGGCGGGAGTGGGAATTCTCCTCCCGGACGGACCTCGTGAACTACGCCAGGAAGCACGGCATACCCACGCCGGTCACCGCGAAGAAGCCGTACTCCAGCGACCGGAACCTGATGCACATCAGCTTCGAGGGGGGGATCCTCGAGGATCCTTGGGCCGAGCCGCCCGCGGACATGTTCGTCCTGACCCGCTCGCCCGAGAAGGCCCCCGACAGGCCCGTCTACGTGGAGGTGGACTTCGTAAACGGGGTCCCCACCGCCGTCGACGGGAAAAAGATGGGCCCCGCGAAGCTTCTCGCGCATCTGAACAAAATCGGGGGGACGCACGGGATCGGGCGCGTGGACCTGGTGGAGAACCGCTACGTGGGAATGAAGTCGCACGGCGTATATGAGACGCCGGGCGGCACGATCCTCCACGTCGCTCACCGGGCCGTCGAGTCGATCACGCTCGACCGGGAAGTGATGCACCTCCGGGACTCGATGATCCCGAAGTTCGCGGAGCTCATTTACTACGGGTACTGGTATTCCCCGGAGATGGAGCTGCTCATGTCGATGGTCGGGAAGAGCCAGGAGAACGTGACCGGGACCGCGCGGCTCAAGCTGTACAAGGGGAACTGCTCGGTCGTCGGGCGCAAGAGCCCGGTCTCCCTCTACCGGACCGATTTCGCCACGTTCGAGAAGGAGGCCGTGTTCAACCAGGCGGACGCGACCGGGTTCATCAAGATCAACGCGCTGCGGCTCAAGATCCGGTCGATGCTCAAGAGCGGGAAAGGCTGACCCGATGGCGAAGAAGAAGGCCTGGGGGGGGAGGTTCGACGGCGGGACCGACCGGTTTGTCGAGGAGTTCACCGCCTCCATCCCGTTTGACATCCTGCTCTACCGGCAGGACATCGCGGGGAGCATCGCGCACGCGCGGATGCTGGGCCGCCAGAAGATCATCCCCCGGAAAGAGGCCGACCGGATCGTCAAGGCCCTTTCCGGGATCCGGCAGGAGATCGAGGCGGGGAAGGTCTCCTTCGACCTTTCCCAGGAAGATATCCATATGGCCGTGGAGCAGCGCCTCATCCGGAAGGTGGGGAAGATCGGCGGCAAGCTCCACACGGGGAGGAGCCGGAACGACCAGGTCGCGCTGGACCTGCGGCTCTACCTGCGGGACGAGATCGACGGGATCCTGGTCCTCCTGTCCAAGGTCAAGGAGCGGATCCTTCTCCGCGCCGAAGAGTTCTTCGGCGTCGTGCTGCCCGGCTACACCCACGTGCAGCGGGCGCAGCCGGTTCTCTTTTCTCACCACCTGCTGGCGTACCACGAGATGCTCGCGCGCGACGAGGATCGGTTCCGGGACGCCCGCCGTCGGGCGAACGTCTCCCCGCTCGGCTCGGGAGCGCTGGCCGGCACCACGTTCCCCCTGGACCGGGAGTCCGTGGCCGGCGAGCTCGGGATGGACGGGGTGTGCGAAAACAGCATCGACGCCGTTTCGGACCGCGATTTCGCCGCCGACTTCCTGTTCGCCTCCGCCGTGACCATGATGCACCTGTCCCGGCTTTCCGAGGAGATGGTCTACTGGTCCTCCGCGGAGTTCGGCTTCCTTTCCCTCCCCGACGCGATGTGCACGGGGAGCAGCATCATGCCGCAGAAGAAAAACCCCGACGTCCCCGAGCTGATCCGCGGGAAGACGGGGCGCGCCTACGGGAACCTCCTGAATCTCCTGACCTTCATGAAGGGGCTCCCCCTTTCCTACAACCGGGACATGCAGGAGGACAAGGAGCCGGTGTTCGACTCGGCGCGCACGGTGAAGGAATCCCTGATCGCCGCGGCTCTTCTCATCCAGGGGATGGCGGTGAACGAGGAGCGGATGCGGGCGGCGTGCGACGACGGCTTCCTGACGGCGACCGACCTGGCCGACTACCTGGCCCGCAAGGGTGTGCCGTTCCGGAAGTCCCACGAGATCGCCGGGCGGGTCGTCCGCTACTGCGAGGGAAAGGGCAAGCGCCTGAAGGACTTGAGCCTCGAGGAGCTCCGGTCGTTCCACGCGCGGATCGGCGAGGACGTGCGGGACGCGATCTCCCTCTCGAACTCCGTGCGCCTCCGCAACACGCGCGGGGGGACGGGCCCGGAGAAGGTGCGGCGCCGGCTCGCCGAGCTGAAGAAGAAATGAGCAGGCGGCGGACCCGGGTGGCGGTTTCGGTGCTGCTCCTCACGCTGGTTTTGACCGCGGCGAGCGCATGTGGGCGCAAGGCGAAGCCGGAGCCGTTGCGGAGCGCCGTCGTCGTTTCCGATCATTCCGGTATTTTCCTTCGATCGAGGTAGTCGATGCATCATTTCGAAGTGAAGCGGGGGGAGCTGTGCTGCGAGGGCGTGCCGCTGCGCCGGGTCGCGGAGGCGGCGGGGACCCCCGCGTACGTGTACAGCCACGCCACGCTCTCCCACCATTACACGGTTTTCGACGGGGCGTTCGGGGGGATCCCGCACGTGATCTGCTACTCGATGAAGGCCAACTCCAACGGGTCGGTGATTCGGACGTTCACGAACCTCGGCAGCGGCGTGGACATCGTTTCGGGGGGGGAGCTCGTCCGGGCGCTCGCGGCGGGGGCGCCGCCCTCGAAAATCGTCTATTCCGGGGTGGGCAAGCAGGTCTGGGAGATCGAGGAGGCGCTTCGCGCGGGGATCCTGATGTTCAACGTGGAGTCCCGCGGGGAGCTCGAGACGATCGACGCGGTGGCGGGGCGGATGCGCAAGCGGGCGCCCATTTCCCTGCGCGTGAACCCGGATGTCGACCCGAAGACCCACCCCTACATCTCGACGGGGTTGAAGAAGAACAAGTTCGGGATCCACATCGGGCAGGCGGTCCGGGATTACGAGTGGGCCGCGGGGCGGAAAAACATCGAGGTCGTCGGCGTCGACTGCCACATCGGCTCGCAGCTCACGGAGATCTCGCCCTTCGTGGACGCCGCGGGCAGGGTGCGGACGCTGGTCGAGAAGCTGATCCGCAAGGGGATGTCGATCCGCATGGTCGACATCGGGGGCGGCCTGGGGATCACCTACGACGACGAACTTCCCCCGCACCCGAAGCAATACGCGGACGCGATCGTGCGCGCCTTCTCGGGCCTGGACATCACCCTCGTGCTCGAGCCGGGCCGGGTGCTGGTGGGCAACGCCGGGGTCCTGTTGACCCGCGTGCTGTACACGAAGGAGTCTATCGCACCCAAGGG
This sequence comes from uncultured bacterium, assembly GCA_964364235.1. Lineage (GTDB taxonomy): Bacteria > Desulfobacterota > Deferrimicrobia > Deferrimicrobiales > Deferrimicrobiaceae > JAKALO01. The sequence continues at coordinate 10,868 of CAYILU010000015.1, forward strand.
GAAGGGGAAAAAGCGTTTCTTCATAGTCGACGCCGCGATGAACGACCTGGCGAGGCCCTCCCTCTACGGTTCGTATCATGCCATCGTCCCCGTCGGACGGGCGACTAGGGGCAAGGTCACCGCGGACGTCGTCGGGCCGATCTGCGAGTCGGGGGATTTCCTCGCGAAGGACCGAAGGCTCCCCTCCTTCTCCCCGGGCGATCTGCTCGCGGTCATGAGCGCCGGCGCGTACGGGTACTCGATGTCCTCGAACTATAACTCCCGGCCCCGGGCGGTGGAGGTGATGGTCTCCGGGTCAAGGGTAGAGGTCGTCCGGGAGCGGGAAACCATACGGGACCTGGCGCGCGGCGAGAGGACCGCCTCGTTTCTCTCCCTCCGGAAACCGAAAAAGTAGGGAGAGTCCGTTCACGGGCTCCGGGGGTTCTGTTAAAATAATGGAATACTGTTCGGCGGGCGGGGATGGGATGGAGAAGGGGATTCCGTTTTCCAAGCTCAACGGCAGCGGGAACGATTTCCTGCTGATCGACGACCGGCTGGGGATCATGCGCGGGCTCGACCTGCCGGAGTTCGTGGGGAAGGTCTGCGACCGCTCCCGGTCCGTCGGCGCCGACGGCGTGATCCTCATCGGGAAGTCGCGCCGCGCCGATTTCCGCTGGCAGTTCTTCAACGCCGACGGCTCCCGCGCCGAGATGTGCGGGAACGGCGGCCGCTGCGCTGCGCGCTTCGCCGTGGAGCGGAAGATCTCCCGTCCAGGGCTCAGCTTCGAAACGGAGGCGGGGCTCATCCGGGCCGAGGTCAAGGGGTCCCGGGTCAAGCTGCAGATGACCGCCCCGCACGGACTTGCGCTCTCGAAGTCGCTCACGCTGCGCGGGAAGAAAATCGCCTATTCCTTCCTCAACACGGGGGTCCCGCACGCAGTCCTGTTCGTACCCGACCTGGAGAGGATCGATCTTGCGGGGACGGGCAGGGGGATCCGGACGCACCGGGCGTTCGCCCCGCGCGGGACGAACGTCAATTTCGTCCAGGTGATGGACGGCGCGGTGCGGGTCCGCACCTACGAGCGGGGGGTGGAAGGAGAGACGCTTGCCTGCGGGACGGGGGCCGTGGCGTCCGGCATCCTTTCCTGCCTCCACGGCTACGTCCGCTCGCCGGTCGCGGTGCGGACGCGCGGCGGGGAGACGCTCACCATCCATTTCGATCCGGGAAAAAAAGGATTCGGGGAGGTCTACCTGGAAGGGGACACCTCGTGGTCCTGCGACGGGAAGATTTTCAGGGAAGCGTACCGCTATTAGCACAGGAAGGGGGGAGGACACGATGTTTCACGGGGCCATCGTCGCGACGGTCACTCCGTTTCAGAACGGGAAGCTGGACAGGAAGGGGCTTAAGAAACTGGTGGAGTTCCAGATCCGGAACGGGACGGACGGGATCGTCCCGTGCGGGACGACCGGGGAGTCGGCGACCCTGTCCTTCGACGAGCACGAGGCCGTCATCGACACCGTCATCGAGGCCGCCGCGGGGCGCGTGCCCGTGATCGCGGGGACGGGGTCGAACAACACGAAGGAGGCGGTCACCCTCACCCGCTATGCGAAGAAGGCGGGGGCGGACGCCGCGCTGGTCATCACTCCGTACTACAACAAGCCGACCCAGGAAGGGCTCTTCCGCCACTTCCGGGCCGTGGCCGAGTCGACCGACATTCCGATCATCCTTTACAACGTTCCGGGACGCACCGGGGTGAACATGGCGGCGGAGACGGTCGCGCGCCTGGCCGAGGTGAAGAACATCGTGGGGGTGAAGGAAGCCTCGGGGAACCTGGCGCAGGTTTGCGACATCCTCCGGATGACCCCCAGGAAGTTCTGCCTGCTCTCCGGCGACGACGGCCTCTTCTTTCCGATGATGGCGCTGGGTGCGAAGGGCGTGATTTCCGTGACGTCGAACGTCGCGCCCCGCGCGATGGCGGACCTGTACGACGCGTTCGCCCTGGGAGAGCTCTCCAAGGCGCGCGAGATCCACTACCGCCTCTGGCCCCTGTTCCAGGTCCTCTTCATCGAGACCAACCCGATCCCTGCGAAGACCGGGCTTGCCATGATGAAAATGATCCGGGAAGAGTTCCGCCTGCCGCTTTGCCCGATGTCCGACGGAAACCGGAAGAAGCTGGCAAACGTACTTTCCGACATGAAGCTGGTGTAGGCGAAATCCATGGCTCGCGTCGTCGTGTGCGGTGCGATGGGGAGGATGGGGCGGGCCATCCTCGGGGTGCTCAGGGAACGCCCGTATGGCCTGACGCTTTCCGGGGCGCTGGAGGTCCCGGGCCACCCTCTCCTCGGACAGGACGCGTTCGAGGCGGCCGGCGTGGGGAAGGCGGGGGTCGCGATCACCGACGATTTTTCCGGAGCGATCGCCGGGGCGGACGTGGTGATCGATTTCACCCACGCCGCATCCTCCGTGGAGCACGCGCGGAAGGCTTCCGCCGCGGGGAAGCCGATCGTCATCGGGAGCACGGGATTCGAGCCCGGGCAGGTCGACCAGGTCAAGGCGGCGGCGAAGGGGATCCCGTGCGTCCTGTCCCCCAACATGAGCGTGGGTGTGAACCTGATGTTCAAGGTGGCTGCCGACGTGGCGCGCGTCTTAGGGGACGACTATGACGTGGAGATCGTCGAGGTCCACCACCGGTTCAAGAAAGACTCCCCCTCCGGCACGGCGGTGAAGCTGGCCGACGCGGTGGCCGGCGCGCTCGGCAGGGAGATGAAGGAAGTGGGGGTCTACGGGCGGAAAGGGATCGTCGGGGAGCGGACGCGGAAGGAGGTCGGGGTTTTCGCGGTGCGCGCGGGCGACGTCGTCGGGGAGCACACGCTCGTCTTCGGCGGCATCGGGGAGCGCCTCGAGATCACCCACCGCGCCCACAGCCGGGAGACGTTCGCCCGGGGAGCGGTCCGCGCAGCCGCCTGGGTGTTGGGAAAGACCAACGGGCTCTACGACATGCAGGACGTGCTCGGATTGTCGACCCCGTGAAGGTCCTCCGTTTCGGGAAGGCGGGGAAGACCGCCTGGGGGGTGTTGAGCCCGGAGACCGGGGAGATCCGGGAAGTCGCCGGCGCGCCGTTCGGGGGGATCCGGTTCACCGGGGACACGCACCGGCTCCCGGACGTGCGGCTCCTTGCCCCCGTCGTCCCCTCCAAAATCGTCGCGGTGGGGCTGAACTACAAGGACCACGCCCGCGAGATGGGGAAAAAGATCCCCGAAGAGCCGCTCATCTTCCTCAAGGCGCCCTCGGCGCTGAATCACCCCGGCGGTGACGTGGTGTACCCCCGGGCGACGCAGCGGCTGGACTACGAGGCCGAGCTTGCCGTGGTCATCGGGTCGACCGCCAGGGACGTGAAGGAGCGGGACGCATCGTCGGCCATCTTCGGGTACGCGTGCATCAACGACGTCACCGCCCGCGACCTCCAGGTCAAGGACGGGCTGTACGCCCGCGCGAAAGGGTTCGACACGTTCGCACCCATCGGCCCCTGGATCGAGACGGAGCTCGACCCGTCCGCGCTCCGGGTGCGGTGCCTGGTGAACGGGGAGGTAAGGCAGGACGGGAACACCCGGGAGATGGGGGCGTCCGTCTTCCGGCTGGTGGAGTTCATCTCGCACATCATGACCCTGTACCCGGGAGACGTCATCGCCACCGGGACACCCCCGGGAGTGGGGCCGGTGAAGGTGGGGGACTCGATGACGGTCGAGATCGATGGGATCGGCTCCCTGACCAACCGGGTCGTGGCGCCTTGAATCATTCCATGGGGGGAAACCGATGAGCCGCTTCACGCTGTCACGCCGGATCCAGGCGCTGCCGCCTTACCTGTTCGCCGAGCTCGACCGGAATAAGCAGGAGGGCAGGGCCCGCGGGATGGACATCATCGACCTGGGGGTGGGGGATCCGGACCGACCGACGCCGAAGTTCATCGTCGATGCGATGAAGCGGGAGACGGAGATCCCGGCCAACCACCAGTACCCCTCCTACGAGGGTCTGCCGGAGTTCCGGGCCGCCGCCGCGCGGTGGTACAAGGAGCGCTTCGGGGTGACGCTCGACCCGGGGAACGAGGTCGTGGCGCTCATCGGGTCCAAGGAGGGGATCGCGCACTTCCCCCTGGCGTTCGTCAACCCCGGGGACGTCGTGCTCGTGCCCGACCCGGGCTACCCGGTCTACCACATCGCCACGATGTTCGCGGGGGGGAAGTCCCACTTCTTGCCCCTGCTGCGGGAAAACGGGTTCCTGCCCCGGCTGGACCGGATTCCCCCGGGCGTCCTCGCGAAGGCAAAGATCCTTTTCCTCAACTACCCGAACAATCCCACCTCTGCGATCGCCGACCGGAAGT
>CAYILU010000016.1:0-3293 GCA_964364235.1 uncultured bacterium
CACGAACTTCGGGCGACGCAGGCGTAGTTGAAACTACGTCGAGGAGAACGAAGGAGTGCAACGCAGTAGACATGCCCGTATCCGCCGCCGCAGCAGGAGGCTGGTGAGAAATGCGGGCTAGGGGGGAGGCGAGGACGCAGAGGAGGAGCGCGATCCACCCCGTGGTGGTCGGCAGGTGGCGGAAGGGCAGCCGGGTTTCCACCATCGGCTATTTGAGGGCTTCGGGGTTGATCTCCACTTTGACCTTCGCGCGGCGCTCCGAGAGGAAGGCCTCGATGACCCGGGATCTCTTCTGCTCGGCCATCCCCTGAAGGAAGACCGCCTTCCGGGCCGTCCACTCCTTGTCATCGGCCCGCTGCTCGCCGGCCAGGGCCAGAGCGAGGAACTTCCCGGGGGTGTCGATGACCTTCGGGTACACCGGGGCTTTTCCGGAGAGGGAGAGCATGCCCTTCCGGATGTCCCCGGAGGCGGGGATGCCCTCCGGGACGGAGTCGGACAGCGGCAGGAAGAAGCCGGTCGTTTTCGCGGACAACCCGGCCCTCCTGGCGTTCTTTTCCAGGTCGGCGGCGGTCGACGCCCCCGCGAGGACCTTCTCAAGCTCCGCCCGGGCCGCCGTCCGTTTCTTCTCCTTCACGAGGGCCGCGACGACCTTCTCGCGCACCTGGTTCATTGCCGGGATGCGGGATTCCTCCTTCGCGACGACCTGGAACAGGTAGTGGACGTCCCCGATCGTCTTGACCGGCCCGATCTCCTTGACCGGAAGGAGCAGCGCTTCCTGGGCCACCGCGGGAGGGACCGCCTCCCCCTTCCCTTCACCCGTCCAGCCGGTCTCGACCGGCGTGACCCCGAGGGGCGCGCACGCCGCTTTCAGGTCCTTCGAGGCCGAGGCCTTGGTGTGCGCCTCGTAGGCCTTGATCACCGCGAGGTCCTTCCCCTTCTCGCGCTTGAGCAGGGCGATGACGCGCTCCTTGACCTGGGAAAGGGGGAGGCTCTCGGGGAACTTGATCCGGTTGACCCGCAGGAGAAGGAACCCCCCCTCCACGTCGATCGGCCCCGCCAGGGAGTCCACCGGCGAGGAAAAGAGGGCGTCGACCACTTCCGGCCTCGCCTCGCTGCGGCGCATCCAGGTCTCGCCGGACCTCCCCCTGGAAACCCTCTTCGCGAGCTTCTCGAACTCGGCCTTCCCCTTGCCCGCCTCGGCCGCCAGCTCCGCGGCCTTCTTCATAACGGCGTCCTTGTCCTTTTTTGCGTACGGAAGGAAGATCTGCGAGACGAGACGCTGCTCCTCGGTCCGGAACTTGTCGGCGTTCCCCTCGTGGAACGCGCGGATCTCCTCCTCCGTGGGCGAGGTGTCCCGGGCGAAGAATCCCGGCTCGAAGCGGGCCAGGAGAAGCTTCACGCGGGCGGGCGCCCGGAAGCTCTCCTTCGTCTGCGCGTAGCGCGCGGAGATTTCCCCCTCCGTCGGCGCGGGGACCCCCTTGGCCTTTTCCGGGTCCGCGGCCACCACGAGAAGCCGCACCTTGCGGGAGGTCAGGTCGAAGAGTTCGCGCGCCTCGCTCTCGGGCACCCTCGCGCCGGCCGAGAGCAGCCCTTCCATTTTCTTCAGGGTGATCTCCTGGCGCTTCGAGGCCTCGTAATCCGCCGTGGAGATTCGATTGTAGGTGAGGAGGCTGCCGTACCGCTCCTCGCTGAACTGCCCGTTCACCTGGAAGGCGGTGTTGGCGGCGATCTCCCTCTGCACCTCCGTGTCGGTTGCGGTGAGGCCCAGTTTCTTCGCCTCCGAGAGCAGGATCGTCCTCTGGATCAGGGTGTCCAGCGCCTGCTTCCGGAAGCTGAGCGCCTTCGCCATCTCCGGGGTGTAGGAGCTCCCGTAGACGTCCCGGTAGGCTTTCTCGAGCCCCGCCGCGGCCTCGGACAGCTCGCCCATGGAGATATTCCGGCCCCCGACCGTCGCGGCCACGTCCCTGCCGCGCTCGGAGTAGGTCCCGACCCCCCACCAGATGAAGGTGACGGCGATGAATCCCAAGATGATCTTGATGGCCCAAGAGCCGGCGTTCCGCCGGAGTATGTCTAACATGGCGTATGGGTTCTCCTGATCGGAAAAATATTGATGGCAAACACGGTATGATAATGTGCCGGGTGTGTCGAATTCAACGATATTCGCCGGTTCCCCCCAATTGTTTGCAATGGCGGGGTCGGCTTGCTACTATGTTGCGGTGACTTGCATCCCCTGACATTCTCATGACATCCGGAGGGAACGGATGATTTTCGACAGGCTGCTCGGGTTGTTTTCCAACGATCTCGCGATCGATCTCGGGACGGCGACGACCCTCGTCTACGTGAAGGGGGAGGGCATCATCTGTTCGGAGCCGTCGGCCGTCGCGGTCTACCGGGACAGCCGTGGCGCGAAGAAGGTCCTCGCGGTGGGGATCGAGGCCAAGCGTATGATCGGGCGGACGCCCGGCAACATCTTCGCCATCCGGCCGATCAAGGACGGGGTCATCGCAGATTTCGAGGTGACCGAGGCGATGCTGCGGTACTTCATCCGGAAGGCGCACAAGCACCGCACCCTCGTCCGCCCCCGGATCATCATCTGCGTCCCCTGGGGCTGCACCGAGGTGGAGCGTCGCGCGGTCCGCGAATCCGCCCAGAGCGCGGGCGCCCGGGAGGTCTATCTCATCGAGGAGCCGCTGGCGGCGGCTATCGGGGCGGGTCTTCCGATCACCGAGCCCTCCGGGAACATGATCGTCGACATCGGAGGCGGGACCACCGAGGTGGCCGTGATCTCCCTCGGCGGGATCGTCAAGAGCATGTCGGTCCGGGTCGCGGGCGACAAGATGGACGAGGCCATCCTCCAGTACGTGAAGCGCAAGTACAACCTGCTGATCGGCGAGCCGACCGCCGAATACATCAAGGTGACCATCGGGAACGCCTTCCCCGGCTTCTCCGAGTCCACGGAGATCAAGGGGCTCGACATGGTGTCCGGGGTCCCCAAGGCGCTGACCCTTCACGCGGACGAAGTGCGCGAGGCGCTCTCCGAGCCGGTCCGGATCATCGTCGACACGGTGAAAGGGGTCTTCGAGGAAACGCCTCCCGAGCTCGCGGGCGACATCTACGACCGGGGGATCGTCCTCGCGGGGGGCGGGGCGCTGCTGCGGAACCTCGACGCGCTGCTCCGGGAAGAGACGGGGCTGCCGGTCACCATCGCCGAGGACCCGATCTCCTGCGTCGTGCTGGGGTCGGGAAAAGCGCTGGACGAGCTCGATCTCCTGCGTCAAGTGGCTCTCCGCTAG
>CAYILU010000016.1:3393-8212 GCA_964364235.1 uncultured bacterium
CCGGCGGTTTTCAAGGCAAGGTTGGCCCATGGGATCCTTTTTCCGGAAATGGTGGCGGCTTCTCGCGGCGGTGGCCCTCTTGTCCGTCGCGATCCAGTTTTTCGTGCGCCCGCCCGCGGCGCTTTCGGGCAGGGACGCGCTTCACGCCGCCGGCTCCCTCCTTTTCCGGCCCGTCTACCGGGGCGTGGATTTCGTCCGACAGGGAGGAGCCGAAATCTGGTCGCATTACATCGCGCTGGTCGGGGTGTCCCGGGAGAACGAGCGGCTGCGGGGGGAGGTTGCCGCCCTCCGGGGGAAGCTCCAGGAATCCCGGGACTCCCTCCTCGAGAACCACCGCCTCAAGGATCTGCTGCGGTTTTCCGGTACGATCGAGAAGAAGACGATCGGCGCGCGCGTCGTGGGACACGACATCTCCCCGTGGTTCCAGTCGATCTTCATCGACGCCGGCGTCGAGGCCGGCGTGGAGCGCGGGATGGCCGTGGTGTCGCCCGCCGGAGGGATCGGGCGCGTACACAAGACCTATGACGGGCTCTCCGAAGTCCTCCTGGTGACCGATGGGCGCTCGGCCTCGGACGTGATCGTGGAGCGCAGCCGCGTCCGGGCGATCGCGGAGGGGATCGGGGGCAACCTCTGCCGGCTCAAGTACGTCTCCCCCACGCAGGACGTCGCGGTCGGCGACCGGATCCTCTTCTCCGGGTTCGACGGCAGCATGCCCAAGGGGGTCCTGCTGGGGACGGTCGTGAGCGTGGACCGGCCCAGGGAAGGTCTGTTCCAGAAGGTGCAGGTCCAGTGCGCGGTGAACGTCCAGGCCGTGGAGGAGGTGCTGGTCGTCCTCTCCCGGCCGTCGATCCCGTTCCGGGCGGGAAAGTGGTGAGACATTTCCTGGTCCTCCTCGCGGCGTCCTACGCGGGAACCGCGGCCGGCGTCTGGTGGCTTTCCGGCTTCGTCCCGTGGTTCCTCCTCCCGGACCTGCCGTTCCTCGCCATCGTCTTCGCCGGCCTCTTCCTGCCGGGGCCCATCGGGTTCCTGGCGGCGATACCCCCCGCCGTTTTCCGGGAAGTCACCGTCTCCGCACCGCCGTGGACGTTCTTCCTCGCCTCCATGGCGCTCTATTTCTTTTCCCGCGAGATCGGGATGCGGCTCTTCCTGCGCGCGGAATATTTCATCCTCTCGGTTGTCGCGGGTCTTCTCCTGGCGGAGTCGTTTTCCGTTGCCGTCCTTATGATGCTCTCCGGCAGCCGTCCCTTCTCCTTCCTTTGGGGGATGCAGGAGGCGGTCCGGATCGCCTGGACCGGCCTGATCGCCGTCCCCCTCTACATGGAACTTTCCGGGCGGTGGCGCCGGGTGCGAGAGTGACCCAGCGGCTCCGGAAACGGGAGCAGGACCCTCTCATCGCCGCCCGAATCCGGGTGGTCCAGTGGGTGGCGCTCGCCCTGTTCGCCCTCCTCCTGGGCCGCCTCTACTGGCTCCAGGTGGTCCAGCACGAACATTTCCGGACCCTCTCCGAGAACAACCGGCTGCGGATCCGGACGATACGCGCCCCGCGCGGACAGATCCTGGACCGGAAGGAGCGCCCGATCGCAGAGACCCAGGCCTCCTTCGACCTCATCTGCTCGCCGATCGACGTCACGGACCCGGAGGGCGAGATCCGGTTGCTCGAGGAGATCGTGGACTTCGACCCGGACGAGACCCGGGAGAAGATCCGTGCGGCGAAGAAGGCGAACCCCTACAGCGGGATCACGGTGGCGCGGGACCTCCGGTTCGAGCAGGTTTCAGTCGTCGAGTTCAACCGGGAGGCGCTCCCGGGGTTCTCGGTCCTCGTGGAGGCGAAGCGCAGCTACCCCTACGGTACCTCCTTTGCCCATGTCTTGGGGTACGTCGGGGAGGTGAGCCGGGATGAGCTGGACCAGTCGGACGACGAATGGCTCGCGATGGGAGACATCGTCGGGAAGTACGGGCTGGAGCGCGGAATGGACGAGGTCCTCCGGGGGATCAACGGGGGGCGGCACGTGGAGGTGGACGCCGCCGGGAGGGACAAGCGGCTCGTGGACGAGGTGCCCCCCCGCTCCGGCGGGATCGTCCACACCACCCTGGACGCGGACATCCAGAAGGTGGCCGAGGAGGCGATGGAGAACCGCGCCGGCGCGGTGATCGCGATGGTCCCGAAGACCGGGGACATCCTCGCCTTCGTCTCCGCGCCGGGGTTCGACCCGAACGTCTTTTCGAGGGGGATCCGGAAGAACGAGTGGCAGGCCCTCGCAACCGATGTCCGCAAGCCGATGCAGAACAAGGGGCTGCAGGGTACGTACGCCCCGGGCTCCACGGTCAAGCCCCTGGTGGCGATGGCGGCGCTGGAGGAGGGGATCCAGGACCCGAAGGCCATTGTCCGCTGCCCGGGATACCTCCAGATCGGGAACCGGAGGTTCCGGTGCTGGAGGGAGAAGGGGCACGGGACGGTGGACATGTACAAGGGGATCGTGCAGTCGTGCGACGTCTATTTCTACACGATGGGCCTTCGGCTTGGGCCCGACAGGATCGCGAAGCTGGAGAAGGACGCGGGGCTCGGTACGATCACGGGGATCGACCTGCCGGGGGAGAGGAGCGGACTGGTCCCCGACACGGAGTGGAAGCGGAAGGTGTCGAAGGAGCGCTGGTACGACTCGGAGCGTGCGATCCTGGGAATCGGGCAGGGGGCCGTCCACGTCACCCCCCTGGAGATGCTTGCCGGCTACGCGACGCTCGCGACCGGGGGCGAGGTGATGCGGCCTCGCATCGTCCGCCGGATCGTCCCGATGGACGGTTCCGCGAAGGAGATCCCGATTCAGCCTCTGCGGAAGCTGCCCTGGAAGCCGGAGAACGTCGCCTTCGTCCGCCGCGCCCTCGCCGGCGTCGTCAACGACTACGGTACCGGGGGGGCGGCGAAACTCCCCGGAATCGAGGTGGGGGGGAAAACCGGGACGGCACAGGTGGCGGCCGTAAAGGGGAAGATGATCAAATCCGGGGACCTCCCCTACGAGCTTCGCGACCACGCCTGGTTCGTGGGGTTCGCGCCGGTGGCCGACCCGGAGATCTGCGTCGTGGCGATGCTCGAGCACGGGGGGCACGGCGGGTCCGCGGCGGCGCCCATCGTAAAAGCGGTGATGCAGGAGTATTTCCGCGCGAAACAGGTCGCGCAGGCACAGGAGAGAAAATGACTCGACGCGGGAAGTTTGCGCGGCTGGACTGGCAGATTCTCCTGGCGGCCCTCGTGCTGTGCGGGATCGGCCTGCTCAACGTCTACAGCGGGACACGGGTGGCCGGGACGCCCGGGATGCCGCCTTTCGTGAAGCAGCTCATCTGGATCTTCCTGGGGGTCCTCGCCTTCTTCGCGTGTTACCTGACGAGCGACGGCTTCATCGAGGAGGTCGTCTGGCCGGTCTTCTGGGGGGTCCTCGCGATCCTGGTCGTCGTGCTCGTCGCCGGCAGGGTCCGGGGCGGGGCCCAGAGGTGGATCTCGCTGGGCGCCTTCAACTTCCAGCCCTCGGAGTTTGCGAAGGTCGCCGTCGTCCTGGTGCTCGCGAGGTATTTCGCCGGCCGCTACAACCCCAGCGGGATCGGCTTCGGCGACACCGTGCCCGCCATCGGGCTGGTGATCCTCCCGTTCCTGCTGGTCGCGCTCCAGCCGGACCTCGGGACGGCCGGGGTGTTCGTGATCATCTTAGTGGGGATGATCGTGGTCGCGTGCGTGAAGGGCAGGACGCTCCTCCTGATGGGGGGGGCGGGGGCGCTGGCGGTCCCGTGCCTCTGGTTCGTGATGAAGGGCTACCAGAAGCAGAGGGTCCTCACCTTCCTGGACCCGGAGCGGGATCCCCTGGGGGCGGGATACCACGTCATCCAGTCCAAGATCGCGGTGGGGTCGGGAGGGTTCCTGGGCAAGGGGTACCTGCACGGCACCCAGGGGTCGCTTCGGTTCCTCCCCGAGCAGCATACCGATTTCGCTTTTGCCGTGTTCGCGGAGGAGTGGGGGTTCGTCGGGGCCCTGGTCCTGCTCGCCCTCTTCCTGTTCCTCGTCTATCGGGGGTTCTACCTCGCTTCCCGATCGCAGGACCGGTTCGCCTCGTTCGCCTGCGGGGGACTGACCGTCTACTTCCTGGCCCACATCGCGATCAACCTCTCGATGGTCTGCGGCCTTTTCCCCGTGGTGGGGATACCGTTGCCGTTCGTGAGTTACGGCGGGTCGTCGATGCTGACGAACATGATGGCGCTCGGGATCATGGCCAACCTGGCGAGGAGCCGCTTTACTTTTCAGGGAAGCGGGGAACGCTCGATAAACGCTTGATCTCGGAGACGATGTTCGCGGAGAGGGAAGGGGAGTAGCCGGTCCACCTCTTGAGCACCTTCCCGCCCCGTTCCGTCAGGAGAAGAATGGGGACCTGCTCCGGCCCGTACTCCTTCCTGAAGGGATGGGTCAGGGCGACGACAGTCGTGACCGGGAAGGTTCCCGCGTCCGGCGGGGGAGTGGGGCGCAGGGGGGCGATCTCCGCCGTACCCTCCCGGCGGAGCAGCCGCTCCCGGTCGAAAAGGACCCGGTAGACACGGACCGATCCCTCGGGGATTCCGCGGGAGGCTTCCCGGATCGCCTTCCACGTTTCGGCGCACGGCGGGCACCAGGGGAAATCGAGGAGGACGAGCCTCCAGGGCTCCGTCGATTCGGGCAGGGCGGCGATCGCCTGACCCGTGTCGTCGACGAAGACGGGCTTCGGTGCGGGGAACGGGACGGACCCCACGGAAAAGCTTCGGGGGCTGCATGCCGCGACAAGGGAAGCGGCAAGGAAAACCG